>CALZKF010000024.1 GCA_945787955.1 uncultured Acidobacteriota bacterium
CAAAGTCGATGGTTCCGTCTTCGTTAAAATCGGCCACGGCGTCTTCATGCATCATTTGCTGGAATGTCTGGGCGGGAAGGCCGATCGTGAAGAGCGTCGGCAGTACAAGGAACGGTGTCGATCATGAAAAAAAATTACGATTTCTCAAAGGCAAAGCGAAACCCGTATGCGAAGCGGCTCAAGCAGCAAATCACGATCCGCTTGGACAAGCCGACTATTAAGTACTTCAAGGACTTGTCGGACGAATCGGGGGTCCCTTACCAGACGTTGATCAATTTGTATCTTCGAGATTGTGCGGTATCAGAGCGCAAACTTTCGATGAGTTGGAAAACAAGCGCGTAAAGGCGGCGCCTAACAATCGAATGAGCCCGACAATCCCACCTGTTACAGTCCGTGCGGGCGCACGCCCTGTGCCAGGTAGAATTGCGGGCTATCCTCCACGTCAGAAGGACAGCAGATTGAGTGTATCGGATTATTTGACGTAGCATGATAGCCGTGCTAGCATGCGCTCATGATCAAGTCTTTCGCAGGCACCGGGACGGAAGACATCTTCAACGGTCGGAACACGAAAGACGCCCGCAAGACTTGTCCGCGTGATTTGTGGCGGGTTGCTGCGCGGAAGCTGGAGCAACTCGATTCCGTTGACCTGCTTGAAGAATTAAGGATACCGCCGGGAAATAGGTTAGAGGCCTTGTCTCGCGATAGGAAGGGGCAGTTTAGTGTCCGGATTAACGAGAAGTACCGCATTTGTTTTGTGTGGACTGAAGACGGGCCAGATGCCGTGGAAATAGTCGACTATCATTGATCCTAGAGGTTTACCATGATTCGAGTACCAACACATCGCGAGCCGACGCACCCAGGAGAGATGCTCCTTGAAGAGTTTCTTAAACCAATGGAACTGTCACAGCGCGAACTTGCAGATGGAATCCGAGTGCCTTATCAGCGGGTCAACGAATTGATCAATCGTCGTCGTGGTATTACGCCCGCAACTGCATTGCGGCTGGCCAAGTATTTCGGTAACACACCTGGGTTCTGGATGAACCTGCAACTCCGGTGGGATTTGTATCAAGCTCAGCAGAGCGAAGCAGAAGCGCTAAGAACAATAAGACGGGTCAAGAAAGCGGGTTGACGACCATACTCGAATGCAACGGCCTTCTAACACTGCCACGAAGCTGCCGGTCCGTTCTGTCACGGCCATTGCTTTCGCAAAATCCACGCCAGGCCATCCCGCAGCTTTGCGGAAACGTTATATTCGCGGACGACATTTGTCTCAGGCCGGATTTCGAATCGAGTCTGGCAACTATGGAGGGGGCTGACATGGCGTCGAAGGATCTCGTACTCCACTTAGCGGCATGCCTTGCAATTCTCGTGGCCCTAATCATTGGTTCGGTTGCGCTTGGCAGCGAAGAGCAGGTAAATTCCGTCGCGAACGGCGGTTTTGAAGCTAAACAAGGCGACGGAGACGACCCGGCCAACTGGAATGCAACACGCCCTGCTCTAATGAGAGAATACTTTTCGTTTGGTTGGGACAGCGAGACGTTCCATTCGGGTCAAAGATCTGCATCCATCTCCATTCGCGACAACCATCCAGACGTTCAAATCCACTATAATTGGAATCAGGCGCCGCTGGATTGCGAACCCGGTGACAGCTATGAGATCACGGGGTGGGTAAAGGCTCAGAAATTGACGGAGTCAGCCTTCTTGGCGGTGCAGTGTTGGGACCGTGGAATGAGGAAAGTGCTGGGATCCGCCAACACTGAACACGAAACCCAAGTGGTAGGGACGACCGGTTGGGTGCAAGTTAAGGCTACTTTCACAGTTCCTCTCGATACTTGGCGGGTAGTGATTCTCGCCGGTATCTCTGGGCATTCCAACCGTGGGGGCAAGGTCTGGTTTGACGATATTGTGATCGTTCGTGCCGCGGGCGACTAGGTGATAGGACGGAATATAACAAGTGCTTGCATCTGACAATAGCGTCTGTCACGTCTTGTGCTGGCGCACAACCCGCGCCAGCCACGCTTGCAGGTGAAGCCGACGTTAGGCCGACACGTGCTTGACATACCATATTAGGTATAGTATATATGTGAGATGTGGGAAATCTATGAACACCGAAAGCTTTCCCGACGCTTTGCTAGACTGCCTGACGATGTGCTCAAGCGCTACGAAAAATGGAAAGATATTGTCAGAATATCGGGCCCTGCTGGCTTGAGGTTGATCAAAGGGTTTCATGATGAGGCATTGCGAGGTAAGTGGAGGGGGTATCGATCATCACGGCTTGGAATTCAGTATCGTGTGATTTACATAGCTGAAGGACAAGAAGTGGCTGTCTACGTGGTCGAACTCAACGCCCACGATTACAGGAAGAAGTGATATGGTTATGAACAAGAACAACTATCGCAAAGCCCGCCGGCGCGTTGAAGTGTCCGTCGGGGAGTCTGTCCGGATAATCCGAGAGCTCCAGGAACTAAGCCAGAATCAGCTGGCCGAGTTGACCGGTATTCCGCAGTCGACCCTTTCCGGGATTGAAAACAACCGCATCAATTTGGGTGTTGAGCGGGCCAAGGTCATTGCCAGGGCCCTGAAATGTCATCCTGCCGTATTGGTATTTCCTGGTTGGGATTTAAGTGCTGAATCAGCCGCCTAACAATCGGCCGAACCAGCCAGCCGGCTGTCACGTGGCTTGCGTGGCAAGCCATGTTCCAGCTTCGGCTGCTGGTTTGCCTCCACGTTAGGAGGACTAGGCGATGCTAGCTCAAACGAGCGAGAAAATGAGGATGTTGAGCGTTACAGCCACTAGTGGTCTCGCGTTGTGTTGTGCGTTGTCTGCGCCACTTGCCCCGTTGCTAGCAGGCTCTGAGGGAGTCGACCCCAAGCCATCACGTCACGAACTAAAGGCGATCGAGAAGCGTGGAAAGCTGATCGTTGAGCTTGATCGTTTTGCCGCCAAGTCAACTGATGTCATGTACACCCAAGGTCTGGGGATGCCAGAAAGTGGACTGTACATATGCACCAAGGAAAAGACCGGACTCCAGTGTACTTTTGGTACTCCCCACATCGAATCGAAGGTGTTCACGGTCGCGTTCATTGTCAGAGAGGACCGTACTGAGGGGGACGTAGATCTGTTTCAGTTCCAGGTGCCGAAGGATGAACGAGGTTGGCTTGCTCAGGCAGCCGCCGCGATCCTCAAGGCGGGGTCGGTGTTTCCATTCAACGACGGGGCGGAGGCATACAACCACATTGTGGTTCCCGAACGAGACAACACGATCTCCGTCTATTTCATTCCGGCCACTTCACGTCACGACGTTCGCGTGATGGGGGCCGATGGGGTAGTACGAATCACCCCGGCTGGCGACACGGATATTCACAGATACCACCAGGCGCTCCTAACATTCGATGTCCCTCCGGACGCCGGAGAACTTACGGGAGGTGCACACACGCATACTCTCCTGTCGGCCCCAAATCCGCTCGATGTCTACTACGCCATGACAGCTTCTGGCGGGGCTGAATACGTCCTCGGGGCGAATTGGGCGTTCGAAGTCGACAACACCGGAGCGATTCAGTCGCTGGGCAACACTGCAGCGTTCATCGAGAAACTTGAGGAGATCGCAAGCGATGAGTCAACTCAGGAGTGACGCCGCCTAACAAAGTTTTGCAGCTGGCGATAGGCTGTGCCGCCCGCAGCTGAAAACAACGTTAGGCCGACGAGGGAAGGGAAAACACCTAATTTCGCCCCTGATGATAGAATAGTCACATGTCGCCGACAGTTATGCGGTCCGGGCCATATCGGTTGTTCTTCTTCAGTAACGAGGCTGGGGAATCTGCCCATGTGCACGTCCAGCGCGACAGGATGTTGGCCAAGTATTGGCTCGATCCGGTCGTTCTGGCACGTTCCACGGGTTTCTCTCCGAGGGAGCTTCGGCTGATACAGGCCATTGTGATCGAGAACCAGGCGACACTCTTGGAGGCTTGGCATGAGTTCTTTACCGATTGAAATCCGTTCCCTCGCGAGGACTGTGGTCGTTTCCGACGACGAATTGACTGTCCAGCTTGCCGACGGTCGTGCCATCACCGTCCCGTTGGTATGGTTTCCTCGTCTTCTCGCAGCGAGCCCTGAAGCGCGCGGAAAGTGGGAACTGTTGGGTGACGGTGAAGGTATTCACTGGCCCGAAGTTGACGAGGATTTGAGTGTCGATGGTCTACTTGCGGGGAACCGTGCCAGAGGTGCGGCCTAACAATCCGCCCAAGCTGGCGGTTCGCCCTGTCATGCCCTTGCGGGCGCAAGGTCCGCGCCAGGCCATCCCGCAGCTTTCCGGAAACGTCAGACCGCAAGGCGAAAAGCTGTGTGAGATTGAGCATGCACGACCAGAAGAGCTACTGCATGAATTCTGAAGAAATCAGCAACTTTGCATTTCCCGTGGAGTACCAACGGTTCCACAAGGGCCAATTGTTCAATTATCAACTGAACCGGCCGTATTCCCTGGGGTATGCTCGCTTCGAGGACCTACAGGAGGCCGGAAAGAGGATTGAGTCGTTCAGTGAATGGAAAGTCGAGATGCTCCGGCTGGCGAAGGAGGCCGTTTCTGAAGACCGGCTGATGAACGCGGCGTTCTACTATCGGGCGGCCGAGTTCTACACCTTTCCCCACGATCCCGACAAAGAGCCTCTATACGACAGATTCTCTGAGTTGTTCTATCGAGCATTCGAGGATCATGGTATCGAGAGGATTCAGATTCCCTACGGTGAATCCTCGTTGCCTGCCATCGGCGTCATGCCTAGGGGCAGCCCCAAGGGGACCATCGTAATACATGGCGGTTATGACTCCTTCATCGAGGAATTCTACTCGCTCATGAGATTCTTTGCGACGTCCGGGTTCAGGGTTATCGGTTTCGACGGTCCTGGACAGGGGGCGGCACGGCGCAAGAGCGGGTTGCTCCTCGACTACCATTGGGAGAAGCCAGTGGGAGCGGTTCTGGACCATCTTGGTCTGGAAGGGGTCACGCTGATCGGCCTCTCCATGGGGGGATACTTCGCTCTCAGGGCGGCGGCTTTCGAGCCGCGGGTGGAGAGGGTCGTAGCGTCGGGACACGCCTTTGATTACCGCAAAGTGGCCCGGGCGCCTGCAACTTGGGTCATTCTGTTCTTCCGCGACCATTTGCGGGAGTTTACCAATAGGCTGTCGAAATGGAAAATTAAGAACGGCGGGATGGAGGCATGGAACATCAGCCACATGATGTATGTCTTCGGGGTCGACGAGCCGATGGATGCTCTAGATTGCGCCTTCCAACTCAGCGAGGAAAACCTCCATTCCGACCTGGTGAAACAGGACGTTCTGATCCTGGCCTCACAAGAGGACCACTTCATCCCTATCAGACTTCATAAAGAGCAACTGCGTCGCTTGACTTCCTCAAGGTCGGTAACGGACAGAGTGTTCACCAAGGAGGAGCACGCTCACAATCACTGCCAGTTCGGTAACGTCAGACTTGCCCTGAAGGTGATGCGGGAATGGATTGAAGAGAAGATGAAGCCATAGGCCGTATGCCGAAAGCGGCCTAACAAGCCGTTTGAGCTGCCAGCCTTGCTGTCACGCCCGCGGCGTCAGGGTTCAGGTACGATAGGGACCAGAGGCCAGAGCCACGGTCGCGCCAGCGGCTGCAGCTCAGCGACGATACGTTAGGCCGACCGGATTGTGGTTATTGATTGGCCCCGTTTAACTTCTTGCGCACTCGATTCAGATGAGGTGGTCATGCGAAATCCATTTGCCCGCGGCGTCGGCGGAGTCCTCAGCGCAGATATTGCAGTACCGGAGCATGAGCGGGAACTCAGCTTCTACTCACAGATCCTAACCACTGGGAGCGCCCCCCTTTGGCGTGACGATCTGACGAACAATCGCGGCACACCGGTCATCGGCTTGGGGGCACGCTCCCCTGAATACGAGGCCCTGCCCTTGCAATGGATGCCGCACTTCCAGGTTCTCGACGTTGGTGCCAGCGCGGCGCGCGCCCTCGAACTTGGTGCCAGCGAGCTAATGCACGGCAAGAGCGAGGACGGTCAAAGTCAATGGGCCGTTCTTGTAGACCCCATGGGTGCTGCATTCGGCTTGATCCCCGTCGTTGGCGACGAATCGGAGGCCGCAGACCAACCTGAAAACGTCGGTCGTATTTCCTGGCTGACGCTTGTGGTTTCGGACGTCTCATCGACGTGCGAATTCTACGAACAGGTCGTCGGCTGGTCGACAGCCTCTGCCGGCGTCGACGGCGGATTCGAAATGCGGCGACCCGACGGTGTGTCTGCGGCGGCGATCTGCCATGCGGGTGGTGATAACGAGGGAATCCCACCCGTCTGGATACTCAGCCTGCCTGTCGATGACTTCGAGGAGAGTCTTCGACTCGTTCGCGAGGGCGGCGGTGAGATCATCAAGGGATCGACCGACGCCGGACACGCCGTCGTTCGAGACCCGGTCGGTGTTTGCATAGCGTTGCAGGCCAGGAACTGATGCGCAGCGGCCTAACAAGCCGATGAAGCTACGGGCCGCCTGAGGCGTCCGCAGCTTGTGGCAAACGTTGGCAGAACTAAGAGACGCAAATTATGATGAAGCCGCCTTCACTTAAGATGCGGACAGCAGGCATGATGGCTGCAATGACTTTCCTTGCCGTCCTGTCGCGGGCGACATTTGGGAGCAATGTCCCAACTGCTCTATCCCCATACTCCTTCGCTGTGGTTATCCCACTGCTGCAGGGTGGGAGCGCTTTCGCAGTTATGGTAATGCCGTTCCTGTTCTTCCTGTGGAGCATGAATCTGGTCGATGGACGCAGTTCTCTTCCTGTGAGATCAGTCGTGCTGTCAGCTCTCGTATCTGTCGGCGTTATCATCTGGTTCGTCATCGGTTGGTCCAATGGGATTGAGTACCAAGGGATCAGAATTGTGATCTTCTGGGCGGCAGTGAATGCCATATTTGTGGTGCTGATGGCCATCTTGGCGATTCGCTTCCGGTCAAACTCCTCGTGGTGGCGGACGTTATTGTTTCAGTGGCTGCTGTTTGCCTGGCCCGCATGGTGCGGATTTCCCTGGTTGGGCGAGTTAATTTAATATGTGTGGAAGTCTGCCTAAACATCCGCCGAAGCTGGCGGTTCGTCCTGTCACGGCCCTTGCCACCGCAAGAGCCGCGCCAGATCGTCCCGCAACTTATGGCAAACGTTAGACTGCGTGCCGTGTAGTGCTGGAGGGAAATGACTTGCAGCCGACCATTGTTACGTGGGTGCTTGTAGTATTCGGCGCAATAACCTTGGCGCCGCTCGTGTTTGCCCAGGTAGTGATGTTATTTAAGCCGAACAGTCAGCAGGCAATAGATATCCACTTTAGCTGAAGACCAAAGGAGAAAAGGCATGGCCACAAGAGACTATTTGGCCCGTATCCTGGTAGTAGTCATCGGAGCAGGTCTACTATCATCTGCATTGACCAAGAACGCCTTCGCGCATTGTGACACGCTTGATGGCCCGGTGGTTCAAACTGCGAGGTCAGCCATTGCGAAGGGTGACGTGACCGCACTGCTCAAATGGGTGCAGCCCGAAAACGAAGAAGAAATTCGCGCCGCATTTGAAAAAACGTTGGCCGTCCGTACAAGCAGTGCGCAGGCCGAAGAACTGGCCGATATGTACTTCTTTGAAACGCTGGTTCGTATTCATCGAGCTGGTGAGGGCGCTCCTTATACTGGTTTAAAATCAGGCGATACTGTGGATCCGGCTGTCGTTTTGGCCGACCGGGCACTGGAAAGCGAATCCGTGGATAAACTGGTGGATGTCCTGTCGAAAGCCATGGCCAAGGGAATCCGTAAACGCTTTCAGCATGCTAGCAAGAACCAGACACGCGCCGATAACTCCGTGGCTGAGGGGCGTGAATTTGTCGAATCTTACGTCCTGTTCACTCATTACGTGGAAGGTTTGCATGCTGTCATCAGCGGTAGCGGAGGCGCGCATGGCGAGAGTGGTGAAAAGAGCCATGACGGGCACGGCCAGTAGGTAATCAGCTTGTCGCGGTCCTGGATTTCGCCAGGACCGCGCCAACCGACTTTGCAGGTGAAGCCGACGTTAGATTATTTGCCGGCCAAAGGTGGATTGCCCAACTTCAATGGTCGGATAAACTGGCCTTACTCGCATGATTCAGCAACCCCCACAGGAGGCGGAATGGGCCCGATCGACCCGAAGATGCGCATACTGCTCAATTGGTTTCTTCCGCAGCGAAGAAAGGAAAGCCAAACTTCGCTACGCGATCCCCGAATCGGACAAGGATCTGTCAGGGAAGACCATCGTGTTCACGGGCGGGACGGATGGTATGGGTCGTGAAGCCGTCGAGATGCTCTACGAGATCGGCGCAAGTGTGGTTCTTCTCGGTCGGAACAATCCCAAGGGCGAAGCCGTGGTTCGCGAACTGACCGCAGCCGGGGGACTGGGCGCGGTGATTATTCAGGTCTGCGATCTATATCCCGGAGTTCTGCAGCATTACAGCGTATATAGCGATGGCATTATGGCTTCTGATTCGGTCGCATCGTATCTATAGGCGTACCGGTAAATGGCCGAACATATGGGCCGTGGAAGATACGGACGGGTAACTGCGGATACGGCACTACGTCTTGGGCGCTTCTTTGGCATGTCCGCCGAATTTTGGCTTGGCCTACAAATGGACTACGAGTTGGACACGGAAAGTGATCGCCTCAAAGGTAGGCTTGAAAAGGAAGTAGGCGAGTATCGGCAGGTTGGGTAGGTGGGAGTGACGGATAACAATCCACCGAAGCTGCCGGCACGCCCTGTCATCGGGCATTGGGGGACTGGCTTGGGGAGCCGACAACAACTCTTCCAGCGCGAAGCTGAAGGATTCCAAGCCGGCAGAAGTCTGGAATAGCACCTCTACGACGTCGATCTCTTCGGACTTCTTTGTTTTTCCGATAGCAAAGGCGGCGATCTCAAGGGCGTGATCTTTGGCTGTCACACCCACCGGTAACTCGTAATCACTGAGCGTAACGATCAGGATACGACCATCAGTGCCGGTGCTGTAGGTCACGTCGGGTTCGGTGCCGTATTCAGACTTCAGCTCGGCGCTGATCGACATCACCTCTCCTAGACGGAAGAGTGTTGCCTGTGTTCTCTCGGTCTGCACTTCCAGGGTTTCGCGAAGGTGACTAGAGACGGCATCCCAGTTCAAGGCAACCAGCGCGCCTACAGCGGCAAGGACCAGGCCGATAATGCCCAGACAACCCGCGACCAAGCTTTTCTTCCCCTTCACGCCAGAACTCCAAAAACCGGATTGTAAGCCTAGATTATCTTATTCGATATCGCCCGTTCGACCTTCGCCTCGCTCAATCCACGCAGAGCCGCCGAACAATCGGTTGAACCTGACGGTCCGTCTTGGCAAGCTCCTGGCGGCTGCAATCGCACCGAACGGGTCCACAATCCCCGGCCGGCTCTGGTCCGGTTCGGCGCTACACTTCACAAGCCGGGGCCTCGCCGAGCCGGCCCACAGCCTGACCGCAACGTCAGGCTTCAACTGAGGACCAGTATGAGTTCACAACATGCAGAAGAGATTGAAGCAGGCAGCCGATTTGCGTTCGGGGAAAACTGGTCGCGGTTCTTGACCGAGCTGGACGATGACCGCATTCGTCAGGCGGAGCAGTCGCTAAGCGACATGCTCAAAGTGAAAAATCTGCGAGGGAAGCGATTTCTCGACATCGGTTCCGGGAGTGGTTTATTTAGCCTTGCGGCCCGGCGGCTCGGAGCAACGGTTCATTCTTTCGACTATGACCCCAAATCGGTTGCCTGTACTGGAGAGTTGAAGCGGCGATATTTCCCTGATGATCCCGATTGGCATATGGAACAAGGTTCAGCGCTCGACGTAGATTATCTAAAATCTCTTGGTCAATGGGACGTTGTATATTCTTGGGGAGTACTGCATCACACCGGGAATATGTCGCAAGCGCTCACTAACGTTTCAAATCTCGTATGTGATGGCGGAAATCTCTTCATTGCCATCTACAACGATCAAGGCCGAGCGAGCGGATTCTGGTTGAGAGTGAAGAAAACCTACAATCGACTACCAAACGGTTTTCGATGGCTGATCCTATGGCCTGCGGCAATCAGACTTTGGGGACCGACAACAATACGTGATCTGTTTGCGGGGAGACCTTTTCACACCTGGCGGAATTACTCCAAAGGGAGCTTGCGCGGCATGTCGCCGTGGCGGGACATCGAGGACTGGGTAGGCGGTTTTCCCTTTGAAGTGGCGACGCCCGAGCGGATATTCCGTTATTATCGGGATCGGGGGTTCCGGCTCGAGGAACTCAAGACTTGCGCAGGTGGCCATGGCTGCAACGAATTCGTGTTCAGGAAAGCCCAACAAGGCGCTGCACCGGAAAGCGATCCCGCTACGTGTGGTAGAGGAGGTGTCCTGTAGCCAGAGATCCTACAAGACAGGGAAAAAGCCGTATCTGTACCTCAATCGGGTCACGACGCGGTTCTCGATAGAAGAGCCCCTGCCGAAAACGATCTGGAGTAGGTGGCTCATGGAATCGTATTCGTGTGCCATGGGGGATGCCCGACAATAATCTGCAGCTGACAAAGCCGTTATCTGGACTCGGGAGCGGTGACTGCTTCCCCGTCATCGAGACCCCTGAAATGGAGGACTACAGAAACCATGGACATCCGCATTGTTTACTGTGACACCTGAGCTACTACCACCAAGAAGGCAGCGAGTTTCGCTGCCCTTATCCGTGACACCCTGGAAGTTCCCGTCGAGCTGGAAAAAGGTCGACAGGGGCAGTTTGACATCACTGTCGCCGGGCGATCCGTCGTCTCCAGAAAAGGTGGCCTTCTCGCAAAGCTGTTGGGCAGGCCGTGGCCGAACGACGAGGACGTCCTAACGGCAGTGCGCGAGGCTATGCAGAAGGCCGGATAACACTGATTTGCACCCGCCGATCGGGCCTGTCACGGTTCGCTGCCTACGCACGCGATCCGGCAGCCGGACCCGGAAAGGACCAGATATGCATCAACTGGTCGATATCGGTCGCAGGTACGTTCCGGCAGTCAGCGCGTACTTTATGCAGACCGATCACGAGTTGGCCCTGGCGCTCTGGGAGACCGGGAACATCGACGCCCGGCTCCCGGCAATCCTCGTGATCAAGCCGAAGAGCCTGTCGGCCGACGAGATGGATCGGATGGTGCGGTCCGTCACCTTTATGCAGGTGGCGGACTGGCTCAACGCCTAGGTCGTCACGAATTGCCCCGACAAGGAGACCCTTCGCGAAAGGTGGATGGTCTCAGGCGACCCCATGGCCGCCCGCGCCGGATGGAGCCTGACCACCGAGCGGGTCGTGAAGAGTCCGGAAGTGCAATGGACGATGAACTGCTCTCTTGCGGAAATCGGAATCCACTTCCCCAAACACCGCAAGCGGGCTCTCGCCGTCGGGTATAATCGACAGGACTCGTCGAATATTCCGAAAGGCTGATCGATGGCCGAATTTACGAAGTGCTCACTCGCAAACCGACCAATTTCCGTATGGCGAGCCTTCGCTCTGTTGATAGTCGGGCAACTGTTGCTGGGACTGGCTTCTTGCGCATATCCCGACGGAACTCGGACGACAACAGGGTCCGGTGGCGTTCCCATCGAATATGACATCGCGGGATCCGGGGATACCGCGCTGATTTTTGTGCATGGTTGGTCCTGTGACCGGTCCTATTGGCGAGAACAGATGTCGGTATTCGCCCGTGATTATCGGGTCGTTGCCGTCGATCTCGGTGGACATGGGGCGTCTCCCGCCAATCGTGACGACTGGTCGATTGAGAGCTTTGGACAGGATGTCGCTGCTGTGGCGGCCGGAGTCGATGCGGATCATGTCGTGTTGATCGGTCATTCCATGGGTGGCCGGGTCGTACTCGACGCGGCCAAGCGTCTGGGCGAACGGCTGGCCGGGATCATAGCCGTAGATACGCTGAAGAGCGTGTCGACCAGGCCGGTCAGCGCTGAACGGGCCGCGGAGATGTTCACCACGTCTCCGGAAGAGTTCCGAACCAGGATGGAAGCGCTCGTTCGCCGCGCATTCTTCACAGATGATACGCCGGCTGAATTAGTCGATCAGATCGCGAAGGATATGGCGGCGGGCGATCCGGTTGTGGGAGGGAAAGCCGGGATCGCCCACGCGACGTATGACGTCGGAGCGGCGCTTCGCGAACTCGATGGTGTAGCGCTGATCCTGATCAATGCCGACCATGGGCCAACCGACGGCGCCGCCCTGGAAGCGGCCCATCCGGGCAGCCGCGTCGTCATCATTCCGGACAGCGGTCACTTCCTCATGCTGGAACGACCGCAAGCGTTCAACGCCGCGCTGGAGTCCGAACTGGATCGACTATTTGACTCCGGATTTCGACGGTTCTGAATATTCTCTTAACGGCATGAAATGAATGAAGGATGCAAAAAGATGAGCGTACCTGAACACGCGGTCCATTATCTCGAAATCGTTACCCCGGACGTCGAGGCTGCCCGTCATCTGTACGGCACGGCGTATGGCTGGCACTTCAAGGCCATGGGAGCCGAGTTGGGGAACGCGTACGTTGCCCCGCTGCCCGGCGGCTCGCTGTGCGGTATTCGCGCCCCGTTACGGCCAGAGGAGAAGCCGACGGTGCGTACCTACCTCCGGGTGACCGATGTCGAGGCTTCCGCTCAGAAGGCCGCACAATTGGGAGCTATAATCGCTCTGGAGCCCACGGAGATCCCCGGTCACGGCAGGATCGCCATCTATATCCACGGTGGAATCGAGCAGGGGCTCTGGCAGGTTCCGTAAGCCGCTATGGAGACACCATGAAGAGGATCTCGATTGTCGCGCTGGGAGTATTGATCGCTCTGAATGCCGCGATGGCCGTTCACGCAAAAAGGAAGGATCCGATCGTCCAGGGCGGCAAGCTGGAATTCCACCTTCCCGATCTGTCCGGAAAACCGGTGAGTTCTGCAGATCCACGGTTTGCCGGAAAGGTCCTGCTCGTCGATCTGTGGGCTACCTGGTGCCCGCCGTGTATTACGGAGATCCCGACGCTGGTCGATCTTCAGGAGCAGTATCGGGACCGCGGGCTGGTCATCGTGAGCATCGCTTTTGAGGCCGAGGATCAGGACGGTGAAAGGCGTGCGAGGCTTCAACAGTTCGTAGAACGCCATGGCATCAACTATCTGGTTCTCGATGGAGGTCAACCGGAAAACTTCTCGAGCGCTCTTCCCGCCGTGCAGAACGTCCGGGGGTTTCCTGTAGAGATCCTGGTCGCCCGGAGCGGCACCGTCGCGGCGTCTCGGAACGGATACGGCTTCAAGAAGAAGTGGGCAACCAGGTTGAGACGCGAGATCGAAAAGCTTCTGAGTGCATCGACGGAGCATTCCGGGTTTCAGGGACGGACAGGCCGTTGAGCAGGTTGATCTGGGGTCTGGTTGGACTCGCAGTTCTTTGCACTGCGGCAGGCGCTCAGGAAAAACCACCGCAGTGGATCACCGAAGGGCCCTATGTCGAATCCCGCTCATTTGCCATCGAGCTGCCGCTGGAGATATTGGCGACCAAACTGTTTGTAGAGGTCGAAATCGGGGGAAAGGCGAGACGTTTCGTATTCGACACCGGATCGCCCTCCATGATGAACGCAGCGCTGGCCGCCGAATTGGGCCTCAAAGCGGTCGACAAGAGGAAAGGGCAAGACGCACACGGCGCTATCGTCGAGAGTGAGATCGTGCAGGCCGATATGACCCTTGGTGGAGTCACCTTCCGCAAGGTCCCGATGTCTTCCGCCGACCTGTCGGCATCCAAGGCTGGGCAATGCCTTATCGGGGATAGGGTGCTCGGGTCGGAGGTCCTGCCTTTATGTGCATGGCAAATTGACTTGCCGGAATCGGTGCTGCGCTGCAATACCAGGTTGAAAAGCCTGCATCACGTCAAAGGCGCGACAAAGCAACACCTCTACAATTTCGGCTACCCCCACGCACCGATATTGGATGTCAGGTTCGCTGAAAAGGCGGTGAGCAAAGCGATGCTGGACACCGGTTCGCCGGGGTACCTGACGATCATGCGGGAGTCTCCGCCCAGCCTGATTGGTGCATCGATTCTTGAACACTTCGTGGTGACGCTCGATGCGAGATCTGAATCCGCATACTTCGATAGTTATCGCAAAGGCCCCTTCGCCCGGCCGTCTTTCGGATTCTCGCTGGCGTTTGATGATGAAATCTCGGTCGCACTTGTTTGGGACGAATCACCGGCGGCCAAGGCCGGTCTGCGTGGCGGTCATCATTTGACCAGGATCAACGGTGTGGCCACCGAAATATCATGTGATGGGATAGAAAGAGCACTCCGGGCCATGTCAGGCGAAACAGTCGAATTGGAGTGGGAAGGCGGCGCCGCCACGCTCACTCGTGGTATCCAGATCCTCCCGCCCGGCCGAAGCACAACGGCCGAACTTACCAGTAGCCGGGGAAAATGAAAACTACCTGGCTCTTGCCGGACCTGGGCGCACGATGCTCTGTCGGCCCACGCGCGCGACGAACTGGGACTTTCGGAGTTGCACAGTGCTCGTCCCATCAGGCATCCTTGGCGTCCGCAAGCACATTTGCCGTAGGAGCGGCCTTGCCGTTATGCCTTGCTTGGGCCGGTCCGATTACCACCATGGTTCCACTAGTGGCCGGAGGCTCTCTATTGCTTTTGGCGCTGCTGGGAGGGCTGGCTGCTCGTGCAGGAGGCGCGAACATTGTTGTCGGTGCCGGCCGGGTGACTTTTTGGGGAACCCTGGCAATGGCAGCTACGGCGGCTGTCGGAACAATCTTCGGCACCGTTGCATGATGCGAATGTGAGACACTGCAAAACATGAGATTGGAGTGGACGATCTCGCCTGTCATGCTTCTGGCTGACGCCCGGCCTGCTCCAGCCCAACTCACAGCGAATGCGCGGCGTTATATCGGCGATCGAAGGCAAAATGAATAATGCTTCAACAGCGATAGCACGGGTGACCATGGCGGCGGCCCGGATTCTGGGAGCAGGGTCCCTGTTGCTCCTGGTGGTTACCCTCTATCGCGGTCCGATTCATTTTATCGACTTTGGCCTTGCCACGGTGCCGGCGTTGGGGCTCGACGGTTTGCTTTGTTTGATGTTTTTTGTCCAGCACAGCGGGATGGTCAGAAAAACATCTCGGGATCGAATCGGGAGGTATGTGCCGGAGCATTATCATGGAGCGATCTACGCAATCGCATCCGGAATGGCGCTGTTTGCATTGCTGATATTCTGGCAACCGACGGCAGAGTCCATGTTCAACGCCACCGGACCATTGCGCTGGCTGATGCGAGGACTGTTCGCAGCAACAGTACTCGGATTTGTCTGGGGTGTCCGGGCGCTCGGTTCGTTTGACGCGTTTGGTATTCGGCCGATCAAGGCCAGCCTTCGCGGCAGGAAACTCCGTGACCTGCCTTTGAAGATCAGCGGTCCGTACAGGTGGGTGCGCCATCCGCTGTATTTTTTCGTTCTGATTCTGCTGTGGTGCTATCCGGACCTCACCGCCGACCGGTTGCTCCTGAACTCTGCGATGACGATCTGGGTTGCAGTCGGCACCGTGTTGGAAGAACGCGATCTCACCGCATTGTTCGGTGAGCCGTACCGTGAGTACCAACGAAAGGTACCGATGCTCTTGCCCTGGCGCGTTCCCCGGCGAGGATGAAATGCGCGCTGACTCAAACGCGGTAAAATAGCGCGGACGGGAATTCCTGCAGGAGGGTGATCATGGGTATGATCCAGTGGGCGGAGAAAAAAACCCGGGCGCTGAACATCTGGGACATCGGGGTCCTGAAGATGTATTGTGCCCTGTTCGGCGTCATTGTCGGAGCCTACATATCAGCGTTTGTTCAGGAGCACGTCGGATGGTTCGCCGTCACAGTCGTAATCCTCGGGGCGGTTCTCTGCTTCCGGTGGTTCACGGCCGATGCGTCCAAAACCTGAACACGGTCCTTGTAGTTCAAGAGAGCCGGCAAGCGTCATCCGAAGGGTGCGTAAGATAACCGGACGGAGGAGGCGACGATGATATTCATGGTGAGCTGGAGGAATCACGACGACAAGCGCACCGCAGTGCCGGAAGCAGGGAGTTCCCTGACCCCGGAGCAGCGGGTGGACGTCGGCGAGGGAGTCAGGCTGAGACTTGCGGATCTGACCTCGTGACCGGGGTAATTACGGTCGCGGCCGTTCTCTTGATCGGATTCGGATCGGCGGCGCCTGCGACGGAATCGAATTCCGTCGAGGACCTGGCGTGGCTGGCCGGATGCTGGGCGAGTATCGGAGGGCAGCCCGGCTCAGGCGAACAATGGACCGTTCCTGCCGGTGGGACCATGCTCGGTGTCAACCGGACCGTCAAAGACGCCCGGACCGTGGCGTATGAGTTCATGCAGATCCGGGAGACCGGGGGTAATCGCATCGAGTACGTCGCCAGGCCATCGGGACAGGCCGGGGCGGTATTTGTCCTGGTGCAACTGTCGGAACGTGAGGCGGTGTTCGAGAACAGCAGCCACGACTTCCCCCAGCGCATCATCTATCGCCTCCGGGCCGACGGGGTTCTCCAGGCCAGGATCGAAGGACAAGTGCAGGGTGAGGCCAAGGGTGTCGATTTCCCTCTGAAGCGGGTTGGGTGCGCCGCCGACGCCGATGCGGTGTTTGCGGAAGGAGCACTCCTCGTTTTGCACGAGAAGGTTCTGGAGTCCCATCGCACCGGAGACCTGGAAAGCTGGATGGCGTTGGAAGCGGACGACTATGTTTCCGCCAACAACGGGGCTGTCTCATTTCCCTCCACCGCTGAGCGCAAGGCCGCCCGTGAGACTTACCTCGGTTCCACGACATTTACGGTCTACCGTGATCTCCGTCCACCCATCGTGCGTATCTCCCGGGACGGCACCCTGGGATGGGTTGTCGCCGAGGTGGAGGTGCGGGGCACACAGGTTTCGGAAGGGGCCAAGACGGAGATTGAGGCGGTCTGGGCATGGATCGAGCTGTACGAAAAGCGATCCGGCATATGGAAACTGGTAGGGAACGTGTCGAGTCGTCGCCCGTGAGACGATTTCCGAGGAGTTGAAAACGAAAAAGTCGGGAGAAATACATAAAATGGACATCGATGGCGATGGAGGTCTCGGATAGACGTCATGCGATGGAAACCGTTCAAAATATCTGTAAAATGAGTGTCCCATTTTAAATGAAGGAGAGGGCATGTCTTTGTTGATCGGCGATAACCTGGTTGTCAGCATGCATTACAAGCTGACTGATGATGACGGCACGGTGCTGGACAGTTCGGAAGGTTCGGAGCCGCTGGCCTACCTGCACGGTTCGGGAAATATAATCCCCGGTTTGGAAAAGGCACTGGTGGGCAAGGTCGAGGGAGATTCCGTGCAGGTGAAAGTCGAGCCTGCCGAGGGTTACGGCGATGTCGACCCGGAACTCGTTCAGACCGTGAACAAGGCGGCCTTCGAAGGGGTTGAATCGATAGAGGCGGGCATGGCGTTTCAGGCCGAGGCACCTGACGGTTCGGTGCGGAGCATTGTCGTGAAAGAGACAAACGGCGATGATGTCACTATCGACGCCAATCACCCCCTGGCCGGTTTCATCCTTCATTTCGATGTTGAAATCGTCGGCGTTCGGGAAGCGACGGAAGAGGAGGTCGCCCACGGTCACGCACACTAGCAGGGAGGAACCATGGCACGAACTCAGGAAGTCACCGAGTATGTTGAAAATCAGAGGGTGCGATTGGTCTCCGACACCGGAGGGACGATCTGGGACACGGTGTTCACCGTAAAACCGGCCGACGGCGGAACCGAACTGAACATGACCATGGATGCCAACGCCCACAAGCTGCTGCCGAAACTCATGAACCCGTTGATCATGGGGATGGTCAAAAAGTTCATCGAGCAGGATATGGACGCGGTGAAAGAGTTTTGCGAAAAACAGAAATAGCGACTGCCATGAACCGGCTGCGGTGTGTGCTGGCGGTCCGGGATCTCCCGCGCTCCATCTTGTATTACACCGAGGTGCTCGGGTTCAGGAAGGACCCGGTCAACGCCGAGGGCTGGAGCTTCCTCAGGCGGGACAATTTCAGACTGATGCTGGGAGAATGTCCCGATGAGCGTCCTGCCGGTGAGCTGGGCAACCATTCCTATTTCGCCTACGTGGAGATGGACGGAATTGACCGCTTCCATGACGAGGTCCGTGCCAAAGGCGCCGAACTGATTTCCGTGCTGGAAACGAAACCGTGGGGCATGCGGGAGTTCGGGATTCGCACCGTGGACGGTCACCGCATCATGTTCGGGCAGGAGACACCATGAGCCTGGTGTTGTGACCAGGGAGGGCAGGATGGAACGACCTGGTGATGGGGATGTGGAAGCAGCAGCGCTAGAATCGGATCGATGAAGGAACTGTTGGACAGCCACCGCCTCATCCTGATGGAAGCGGCCATCGTTGAGCCGATCCGGCGGGGCGGGTCCGCCGTCCTGCATCCGACCCTGGTCAACGCACCGTTGATCTACGATGGCGACGGCCGCCGGGAATTGCAGGCGATCTACGGAAGCTATCTCGCCATTGCGAAACAGGCCGGCCTGCCGTTGCTGCTGTGCACGCCGACCTGGCGCGCCAACCGGGAACGGGTCGAGAAGTCCGGCCTGCCGGGATCGATCAACCGGGACACCGTAGAGTTCGTAAAGGAGATTCGTGGCGAATCCGATGCGGTCCGGATCGGCGGATTGACCGGATGTAAAAACGATTGCTATCAACCGCAGCAGGGACTGGCGGCAGACGAGGCCGAAGATTTCCACGCCTGGCAGATCGAGGAACTGGCTGCAGCAGGGGTGGATTATCTCATTGCCGAGACCATCTGTTCCGTCTCCGAGGCAGCCGGCATCGCCAGGGCTATGGCAAAAACCGGGCTGCCGTACATCATCAGTTTTGTCATCCGCCGTGACGGGTGTATTCTGGATGGTGCGAGTCTCCTCGACGGGATTCTCAGGGTGGAACAGGCGGTGACGTTGCAGCCTCTCGGCTTCATGGTCAATTGCGCCTGGCCGGGATTTCTGCAGGCGGGTCAACAGCCGGCGGAACTATTCCGGCGGCTGATCGGGTTTCAAGGCAACGGCTCGTCCCTGGATCACGCCGATCTGGACAACGCCGGGGTCTTGCAGGCCGAAGACGTTACGGAATGGGGCGATGCGATGCTGAATCTGAACCGGAAGTACGGCGTGAAAATACTGGGCGGGTGCTGCGGCACCGGCGCAGGTCATCTGCAATACCTTGTGGAGAACCGGAGCGAAGAGCATGTCTGATCCGAAGACCAAGAAGACCGGCGCCAGCGTGGCTGGGTTCCTGAAAACGGTGCACGATGACCGGCGCCGCAGGGACTGTCGGACGATTATCGACATGATGCAGGAGATCACCGCCGAGAAGCCGAAAATGTGGGGCCCGACCATGATCGGGTTCGGCAGCTACCACTACAAGTACGACAGCGGCCGGGAAGGGGACTGGTTCGTCACCGGTGTTTCACCGCGCAAGGCGAACCTGACGCTTTACCTCATGGCCGGATTCGCCGACTTCGAAAAGCTGCTGGAGAAATTGGGCAAGTACAGGACCGGGAAAGCATGCCTATACATCAAGACCCTGGAAGAGGTCGATCAGGCGGTTCTGAAACGGCTGATCAAGGAATCGGTGGCCCACGTCCGTAAGACCAGGCCCACCTCGTAAGGAGAAATCTTGAAACGGACCTTGTTTAACTTCACCCTGGTGCTCGCAACCCTGCTGTTTGCAGGTTGCGCCACCGTCGACCGCTCCACATCGGCAGTACCCCGGGATACCGACCAGGAAGTCAGGATCTACGAGGTGTTCGGCATGGACTGTCCAGGCTGCCATGGTGGGCTGGAAAAACTGGTGCTGCGCATCCCGGCGGTTCAGGCTGCCGAAGCCAACTGGGAACAGAAAAAGCTGACCATCGCGGTGCGGCCCGGAGCTGATCTTGATGACGCGGACGTTCATGAGGCGATCCGGCAGGCCAACTTCACACCTGGGGAACGGTTGCAGTGAAGATCCGGGCGCGTCTGTTCGCGGCAGCTCTGGCCGTAGCGGCACTGTCGGCGCCGGAAGCCGGTGCAGCCGGTATCAGCGTGGATGCCGGAGTGACGCCTGCCAGGGATCGCTGGATCGTCAGGACCATGCTCAGGAGCATGCAGCGAGACGATGATCCGACCGGTATGGGGCGCAAAATGGAAATGCTGGTCTGGAACAATGTCCTGGCCTACGGCCTGCGGTCCAACCTGACGCTGATCTTGAAGCAGCCGGTGCGGCGCCGGGAGATCTCCATGGCCGGTTCCGGCGCAACCGACACCGGTGTCGGCGACCTGGCGGTGTTGGCCAAGTACAGGCTGGTGCGGCGAAACACACGGGAAACGACATTCGGTCTGGCTGCCACCCTGCAGTTGAGCGCTCCAACCGGTGCGGATGAGTTCACCTCGGACACATGGGACCTTCAGCCCGGCGTGTACGGTTCCTTCCGTCAAGGATTGTGGGCCACCGATTTCAGTGCGGGTTACGACCTGAACGGATTCTCCGGTGAGCGGGATGACGGTCGTGAAATCGGTAACGAGCTCGCACTGGACTGGGCCGCAGCCCGCCAGTTCCTGGTCGGAGGCTCGGCGGATACGACCCTGGCCCCGGTGCTGGAACTGTCGTACCGGAAGGTGGCCGCCGACCGGCTGTCGGGCCGGAGATTCTCCAACAGCGGGGAGGAAGTTCTGTACCTATCTCCAGGCGTAAAATATACGAGATCGTCGTTGATTCTGGAGGCGCTTGTTCAGGTGCCGGTGTGGCAGAATCAGAACGGCGCCCAGGTGGAGCGGGGAACCGGGTTCCTTCTGGGGCTGCGTAAAATGTTCTGAGCGTGCCGTCGCAGGGAGGACGTGGATGTTCATCGGACACTTCGGAGTCGGTCTCGGCCTGAAGCGGGCCGCCCCCCAAATCTCTCTTGGGACGCTGTTTTTGGCGTCCCAGTTCATCGACCTGCTGTGGCCGACCCTGCTGCTCCTGGGTGTGGAACAGGTGGAAATCGCCCCGGGGATCACCCGGGTCACGCCGCTGGACTTCACGCACTACCCGGTCTCCCACAGCCTGCTGGCGGTGGCCGGCTGGGCGGCGCTGTTTGCTTTGGTATACGGCCTGATCCGGAAGTACGCCGCCGGCGCATGGATTTGCGGCATCGCCGTCATCAGCCACTGGCTGCTGGATTTTCTGAGCCATCGCCCCGATCTGCCGCTGATGCCGGGCGGCGGGATCAAGGTCGGTCTCGGTCTGTGGAACTCACTGCCGGCTACATTGGTGGTGGAGTTCCTGGTATTCGGGATCGGCGCATGGCTCTATCTGCGCTGCACCCGGGCGGCGGATCGCACCGGTTCCATCGCTCTGTGGGCATTGTTCGGGTTCCTGGTTATCGTCCATCTGGGTAATCTGTTCGGTCCGCCTCCACCCTCGGTCCCCGCCATCGCCTGGAGCGCCCAGGCCCAGTGGCTGATCGTGCTATGGGGTTACTGGATCGACCGGCACCGGCAGGCGACATGAAGCCCGAGTTGCGAACCGCGTACTGGGACGACCGCGAGTCCCGGGAAGCGTTCCAGCGCTTCATCCTGGA
>CALZKF010000025.1 GCA_945787955.1 uncultured Acidobacteriota bacterium
CGCAACGTTGCTTATGCGCTGCTGTCCGGTGCCGACGGCTGGATGTTCGATGGTGAGGATGCCCTGGGCCAGGTCGACACCATGTCCCTGGACAACCAGCGCAATCTCAAACTGGCCATTGCAAAGGACCCGGTCTTTATCAAGGTGGCCGGACAGGTGGCGGGGGAAATGAACGCCTGGGCGGAACAATTTTTCGGACATGCGATCGTCGAGAACTGGCGAACCCAACTCGATTTCACAACCAAGCTGTTCCGGGCCCGGGGGCTGCATCTCGACGACCGCCATGTACGGGAAGCGGACGGGACAGGATTCTCGGCATCGATCGTCGATCTCGTGCTCTACGTGGTCAACAACCACGAACCGTTGCGAGCCGCCGGCTCCTCCATCGTGCTGTACCTCCCGAAGATCCAGACCGCCGGAGAAGCGGCGCTGTGGAACGATATGCTCACGACCCTTGAGGAACACCTGGGCCTGCCCCACGGGACCATCAAGGTCTACGTGCTGGTGGAGCAGATTGAGGAGTGCTTCCAGCTGATGGAGATCCGTGCCGCTCTCGGGAAACATTTTGTCGGATACAACACCGGCCGCTGGGACTATATCAACAGCGTGGCCGACGCCCTGGCCTGGGATCCTGAATTCGTCAATCCCAATATCGATGCCATCGGCATGACCTACGCTTACATGCGGCACTACGAGGATCGGGTGCGACGGGCCGTAAATACCCCGGATCGCAACGGCAACTGTGCGCTGTGGCAGGGCGGCATGGAGCCGAACATCCCTGTTGGATCGGCGGCGGGAGTGAAATCCAGCATGGCGAAGGCGATCGCCGGCGCCCAGCGGGAGCAGAGAGAAGGCGCCAGCGGCAAATGGGTTGCCCACTGGAAGATGGTTCATATCGTGAGGCCGGTCTGGGAAAAGGCCGGAGAGGACAATCAGCTCGGCAGGCGGTTCGAGCCGTTGGCTTACGATCCTGAAGACGCAGCCGGCCTGATGCTCCTCGAAGATGCCCCACGGACGATCCGTGGCGCCAGGGATCTTCTCAGCGTAGCGCTTCAATATGGTAACGCATTCCTGCGCGGTTTCCAGGCGGCGGCTCTCAAACCGGCCGATTTCTTCGGCAACGATGACGTGCTCTACCTCATGGAGGACATGGCTACCGGCGAGATACGGGTCAGCATCCTCTGGGAATGGCTTCACAAAGGTGCGTGCTGGACCGCCGCCGATCCGGACACCGGAGTACGTGCTGGAGATGCGTTCACTCTCGAGCTCTTCGAACGCCTGCTCGAAGAGGAGTACGCCAAGCTGCAGGAGGCAGGCACACGGGATGTCCACGACGATTCCAAGGAAACGACACTTCCCATTGCGCGGGCGATTGTCGCGGCACTGGTGAGAAGTGAGGTCAAGCTGCCTTGGTATATCGACCTCCTGAACATCAATCTGAATCTCGACGAGCTGCCTGTAGCAGAACGACGCATCGCGAAATATCTCGTCGCCTTTTCCGGGGGTGGAAATCGCATTACCGAAAACCTGGACTTTGAACGCTAGGAACAGGAGCAGCACCATGGATTCTTTCGATCAGCAATTGGCCCAAACGGAGGCGTGGTTCGCCAGTCCTCGGTTCCGGGGCATCGTCCGGCTGTTCACCCCCCGGCAGGTTGCGGAACAACGGGGCACCATCGGCAACGATCACCAGGTTGCCCGGGAAGCGGCCGCGGCGTTCTACGACCGCCTGAGGGAACTGTTCGAGGCCCGCAAGAGCATTACGACCTTCGGGCCGTATTCCCCCGGCCAGGCCGTCACAATGAAGCGACTCGGTATCGAGGGCATCTACCTGGGTGGCTGGGCGACCTCGGCCAAAGGTTCGGTCAGCGAAGCTCCAGGACCCGACCTGGCAAGTTATCCGCTCAGCCAGGTTCCCAACGAAGCGGCGGTTCTGGTGCGCGCGCTGCTTACAGCCGACCGCAACCAGCATTATCTTCGTTCACGCATGAGCGAGAAGGAGCGCCAGGCTACTACCGCTCATGACTTCCGACCCTTCATCATCGCCGACGCCGATACCGGGCATGGCGGCGATCCTCACGTTCGCAACCTTATCCGTCGTTTTGTCGAGGTCGGGATACCGGGCTACCACATCGAAGATCAGCGCCCCGGCACCAAGAAATGCGGACATCAGGGCGGCAAGGTCCTGGTAGCTACCGGGGAACAGATCAAGCGCTTGAACGCCGCCCGCTTCCAACTCGACGTCATGAATGTGGGCGGTATCATCGTTGCCCGCACCGATGCCGAGGCTGCGACGCTATTGGAAGACCGCAGCGACGAGCGCGATCAGCCTTTCGTCCTCGGCGCCACCAACGTCCAGGTGCCGTCCTACAAGGCCGCCTACCTGGCATTGATCCGGCAATTCCACGAAGCAGGCGTCAAGGAGCTCAACGGACACCTGCTCTATGCGCTCTCCGAGGGAGAATACGAGGCCGCCGACGCCTGGCTCAAGCGCAAGGGTGTTGCCGAACTTGCGGGACAGGCGGCACGTTCCTACCTGGCCGGTGACGAGGTCCGTGTCGACGCCCGGTTCGATGCTGTCTCCGGCCGCCTCCTGGAGTGCTGGGAAGAGGATGCCGGCCTCGAGACCTACGGTGATGCGGTAGCCGAAGTGCTGGAGTTCCGCGCGTCTGAAGGCGAACAGGCCGGGATGGGTGTTGAGGTGTGGCGGGAGTTCGCTGCTACCGCATCGCTCCAGACCGCCAAGGACAAGGCCCGTTCCCTGGGGATACAGATCATCTGGGACTGCGAGCGTGCCCAGACACCGGAAGGGTACTACCAGATCCGCGGCGGTATCCCATGCGCCATCGCCAAGTCGCTGGCCGCCGCACCGTTTTGCGACATCCTCTGGATGGAGACCAAGACCGCCGACCTCAAGGACGCCCGCAGGTTCGCCGAAGCGATCCACGCCGTCTACCCGGACCAGATGCTGGCCTACAACCTCTCACCTTCGTTCAACTGGGACAGCACCGGCATGAGCGACGACGACATGCGCCGCTTCCCGGAGGAACTGGGCAAGATCGGCTTCGTTTTCAATTTCATCACCTACGGCGGCCACCAGATCGACGGCCTTGCGGCGGAGGAGTTCTCCACCGCACTGCAGCAGGACGGCATGCTGGCGCTGGCCCGACTTCAGAGAAAATTCCGCCTTGTGGAATCGCCTTACAAGACCCCACAGACCCTGGTCGGTGGACCTCGCCTGGACGGCGCCCTGGTTGCGTCTTCGGGACGCACCGCCACCACCAAGGCGATGGGGAAAGGTTCGACCCAGCACCAGCACCTCATCCAGACCGAAATTCCGAAAAAACTGCTGGAGGGCTGGCTGGCGACCTGGTGCGGGCACAATGAACTGCCGCTGGAACTCAAGGTCGATCTGCGTCCCCATCGAGCAGGATCGGAGCTGCTGGAACTAGGCATTGTCGATGGACAGGGTGCGAAGCTCGCCAACGTCGTATTTGCGCCGATTCATGACCGCAAAGGTCGCAGCATCATGTCGGTCCGCGACCAGAACACTTTCGAACCGCTTCTGCGGAAGAAGCGGTTGATGACGCTCATCCATCTCTACCTGGTGCATCGTTACAAGGTCGACTCGGTGCACTACGTCAGCCCGACGGAGGACAACCGTTACCAGACCTCGAAGATGCAGGCCCATGGCATCTATACCGACGTCAATACCGAGGTCGGCCAGATCATCGTTGCCGAGGTGCATCACGAGCGGATCGAAGAACTGCTCGCTCCCGACGGCGAAGCACTGGGTCGGTTGATCCGCAAAGAGGGCTGATCCCGAAGAGCGAAAAGGGGACATTGCACATTATGTTTCAATAGCTCAAGACCTGTGAGAATTGAAAGATAATGTGCAATGTCCCCGTTTTATTTCGGATCGAAACGGCAGTTCACAAGCAGGCCAGGTGTGTGCTCACCCCGGAATCGAACCAGGCTCAGGTCGTCCATCTGAAGCAGTTCGAACAGGTTGCCGGACAGGGTCCCCCTGAGCCGGCCGGCCGGTTCGCCGCCTGTCATCCCCAGGGCCTGAGGCGCCGACAGTGAGAAATCACCGCTGGAGGCATCCTGGGTGTGAGCGCCCAGGACCGAAAGGATCAGGACGCCGCCTGCCGCCGCCTCGCATCCTTCCTGCTCCGTCAGCTCGGGCGGCCCTTCAAGGTGAACCGTATCCATGCTGGTCGGCACCGGGGTAGGGCCGGCGCCGAAGCGTCGTGCGTATTTGAGATTCAGTACCGGTTGGACCAATCGCCCGTTCTCGATGAAGTGACAGCGGTCGGCCGGAACCCCTTCGGCTGTGAAGCGGTACGACCCGGACTTCATTGGCACCAGCGGATCCAGTCGCACGGACAGGTCGGTTCGCAGGACCGGCTTGTTGGAGCCGAACTGTTCCTTCCGGAAATAACTTTCGCCGTTGACGACACCGGCCCCTTCCAGGTTTCCCAATAGTGTGCCCAGAACGAAATTCTCGACGACGTTCGGGTGCATCAGGACCGGCATGACGCCGGCTGGTTGCCGCTTTCCCGGCTCTCCCAGCCGCACTGCCACATGACCGAGCCGTTGGAGGCGGGCGGCAAATTCATGGTCGCTGTCCAGGGCCCGGGCACCGAAGCCGTCTCCGATCTCGCCGTTCAGGGTGGCGTGCCACCCGAAGGAGGTCCCGCGTCCTCCCAGGTCCAGTCCCCGGGAGGTCCGGAGCCTGGCGGTAGCCTCCGATGCACCGAAAGAACCGGACCAGGTTCTGAAGTTACGGCCCTGAACAAGTTCCCGGACCGCCGCCAGCCTCCCGGCCAACGGTTCCACGTCGCCGCATGCCAGCGCGGCCACCCCGTCATTGTGGAGATCGACTTCGGGAAATTCACCCGGCCCCTGGACCTGGTCCGAATCCGGGTCCTCGAACGAAACCGCCCGGGCCTGGGTCAGGGCTGAATCGGCGTCCTGGTCCAGTTGCCTGCGCTCCAGGCTCCCCCGGCTGATCCGCCCGTCGGACCAGACCAGGAGGTACCGGGCGCCGCACCCTTCGCTCACAGTCAGGGGAGCATGGACCACGCCGGTCTGGCGGTCCTTGGTGCCCAGGGCGAGCCGCCTGGATTCGGACTGGTACACCGACCAGTCCCGGATGGTTTTCCCGTCGCTTCGGAACGCCTGTAGTTTTTCTATGAACCGGTCCAGCACGGTCAACCGCCTCCCAGCCGGACGGTGGGATGGTCGTCCAGGACCAGGAAGCGATGGCTGCCGCCGCTGGACGGAACCGACTGGCCCCATTTGCCGCAATACCCCAGTGCGTCCAGTTCCAGGGGGCCGAACGCCTCCCGGATCGAATCGAGAGCGCCGAACATGGAGCCGGAGAAGATCGCCGGCTTGAAAAACTCCACGCCGTCGTCGCTCAACCGGTAGATCGCCTTGCAGTTGAACACGAAGTCGCCGCTGGAGGTGTTGACCTGGCCGCCGCTGTAACCTGAAAGGAAACTGACCACCGGGTGGCGCCGGAACACGCCGGCATTTGCCAGCAGGTCCCGGACCTGCTCCGGGCCGTAATCCTCGAATCGCCCCGGCGCCGGCAGCGGGCCGTCCACCTCGATACGGATATTCGTCATTCTTGGAACCGGGCCGTTGCGAAACGATTCGGCCCGGCCGGCGCCGGAGAGGGCAACGCCTCCAGGTCCGGCGGACCAGGGATCGGACAGGCCGCCGGCCAGACGGCCGTGGTCCACAATCACAGTCCGTTCACGCCGTACCCCGTTGGCCGAGAACGGTTGCCAGGCATGGTCGTGCTCCACCGGTTCGTCAATGATGCTGACCTGGTCGGCGCCGACCTTGCGGCCGTGTTCGAACCTGCCGTCTTTCGCCAGCACCGAGGACCGGAACCCGTCGGCCTCGGCGGCATGACCGAACGCCTCATGGGCGAGCCCTTTGGCCAGGGCGTAATCGATCACCACCGGGTAACTGCCTGCAGGGTGGCTTGGCGCATCCGGAAGTGCCAGGGCCAGCCGTGCGGCGGCGGCGGCCCGGGCCATGAACCGGGCCAGATACCGCTCGTCCCAGGCGCAGCCGGGGCTGGGGGAGTGCAACGAGACACCGACGGTGTTCCTCCCTTCGCCGCCGTTGCTGGAGGCGACCATGGTCAGCCCGCAGCGCGGCATGGCGAACAGCACGTCGGTGCCGTCGGACCGGAACACACGCCAGCAATCCAGATCGGTGCGGTACGACAGCTTGATCCCGGCTCCGGGAACGGTGCCGCGAAGCTCCCGTTCCAACTCGATCAGACGGCGTCCCGCCCCAGGCAGGTCGATGGCGTCGAACTGCGTCACAACGTCGGGTACGGCACGGGCGTTCAGCGGGGTCAGCGGGCAGATCGCCGCCGGCTCCAGACCCAGCCGATCGGCTCGCCCCAACGCTCCGAACAGGTGGTCCAAAAGCGCCGTCGCCGGCTCCGGCAGGAGATCGTCCCGGCTCCCCAGGATGGTGCGGCCTTCTGTGGTGAACAACTGGATGCCGTGACCGGTGGAACTGCTGGCGGTGGCCGACTCCACCTTGCCGTTCCGAACCAGGGTCTGGCAGGCGAAACGGGCCTGGGCCCGCCAGATCAGGGCAACGCCGGCCCGGTCCGCCCGGCGAATCAGTTCGGCGCCCAGGCCTGTGAGAGGTTCCAGTTCGCGGATCATGGCTAAGGACGGTAACGGCTGACCGGCACGAACACAAGTCCCTCCCTATCGTGTAATATCGGCGTTCGCCACCCGGATTCGGAAGGAGACCTGAATGGCGGACCCGGAAATCACACCAGTCGAGGAAAAGCCCCACCCGTTGCGTGAGATCGTCCAGCCGTTCGTGGACGCCGCCAGGGCGCCCCGGCCGCTGTGGGGCAACAACCTGCAGTACCTGCTTGAAGGGTTCCTATATTTCGGGGTTCTGAACTACCTGGTCATCTACTGTGTCGAGAACATCGGTGTCAATGAGATACATGCCGGGTGGGTTGTGACTCTGCTGGCCGGGGGGATTACTTTCACCCAGTTCCTGATGGGCGGACTGGTGGACCGCTGGGGCACCCGCCGCGGGTTACTGATCGCACTCACCGTGCTCCTGATCGGCCGGGCCGTGTTGTCCTCCGCCGGGACGGTCGGTCTGTCCACCGAGGGGACGCTTTCACCTGCGTTCCTGACCCTGCTGGTCGGCATCATCATCATTCTGCTCGGATACGGCCTGTACGAGCCGGCGTCGTATTCCATCGTGCGGGAGGTCACCACCCCGAAGACGGCTGCCATGGGCTTCGCCATGCTGTACGCCCTGATGAACCTGGGAGGCTGGCTGCTTTCGTTCCTGGGGCCGGCACGCCGGGCGATAGGCATCAGCGGCCTGTACTGGGTGTTCACCGGTCTTACCCTGGTCACGCTGCTGGTGACGGCCGCCATCCTGACCCGGAAGACGATGAGCGAGGCGATCGCCTCTGCCCGTGCCGCCAGGGGCCAGGCGCCGGCGAATGAGCATGGCGTTGTGACACCGGAAAAACCGGACGGCCCCCCGCTTCCCCGGGCGCAGCGCATCGGGCGCTGGCTCCGTGAGCACCCGATGGCCGATCCCCGGTTCGCGTTCTTTATTTTCGTGCTGATGCCGGTGCAGACCCTGTTCGCCCATAATTATCTGACGATCCCGCTGTACGTCAAGCGTGGCTACGAAGGGACCTGGCTGGGGGACAACTTCGAAGTGGCGGTCAACTTCAACCCGTTGCTGATTTTCGTCATGGTCCCGATCGTGGCGGCGCTCACACGCAAGACCAATATCTACCGGCTGATGGTGGTCGGTACGGCGATCATGGCGGCGCCGACATTCCTTCTTGCCTTCGGCCCCAGTGTGCCGATGCTGGGTGCGTATCTGGTCATCATGACTCTCGGCGAGGCGATCTGGCAGCCCCGGTTCCTGCAGTTCGCCACCGAGATCGCGCCGGAAGGGAAAACCGGCGCGTATCTCGGGGTCGCCCGGTTGCCCTGGTTCCTGACCAAGATGATCACCGGCCTGTACGCCGGCTGGTTCCTGATGCAGTACTGTCCGGAGGAAGGCGCTCTGGACACCGGAACGATGTGGTTCTGGCACGGTGTCGTCGCAATTGTCACGCCGGTGTTGCTGATCCTGGCAACACGCTGGATGAAAAAGAGCTTCAAGGATTGAGCGGGGCGTTATGGCAAAGTCGATGCGGAAAGGTCTGGAGGAGTTCGAGGAGCGGGCTCTGGCTCCCTACGCCTGTCGCTCCACCGACGCCACCCGTCGGTTTCCGGTCGGGGCGGACGGCCGGGCGTTTGATTACCGCACCGCCTTTCAGAGAGACCGGGACCGGATCGTCTACAGTCGCGCCTTCCGCCGGCTGCGCCAGAAAGCCCAGGCCGGCATCCTGCCGGCGTATGAAGACCATCGCCGCAACCGGTTGACCCACACCCTCGAAGTCGCCCAACTGGCCCGGACAATCGCCCGGGCGCTGTCCCTGAACGAGGATCTGACTGAAGCGATCGCCCTGGCACACGATCTGGGGCAGCCGCCGTTCGGGCCGGCGGGGGAGCGGGCCCTGGATGACCTGATGTCCGGCAGGCTGGACGGCCGCGGCGGTCCCGGCCTGGGTGAACTGGGAGGGTTCGGCCGGTCCTGGCAGTCCCTGCGTGTGGTCGACCTTCTGGAGAAGCGATACGATCATCCGGGCCTGAATCTGACCGATCAGGTTCGGGAAGGTGTCTACAAATCCGGGACCGCTTCACGGCTGCCGGAGGCCCCGCCCGATGCGGTCCGCCACGGCGAGTCGCCCCATCTCGAAGCCCAGTCGGTGCTGTGCGCCGACCGGGTCGCCGGCGCCCTAAGCGACTTGGACGACGCGCTGCAGTCCGGCGCCGTGGACATTGCCCAGGTGGAGCGGCTCCCGGTTGTCGGTGAGTTGCGCCGCAAGCTGGGGGATCGCTACCGTGCCCGCGCAGGCCGGTTCATTAAGGCGAATGCGATCCACCGCGGCCTGACCCACCTGCTGGTGACCACAACGATCCTGAACAGCCGCAAGCGGCTGGCATCTCGAACGGACAGGATCCTGGCAGGGGATCTGACCGGGACCGAGATCGGCATGTCCGGTGCGGCGGAGAAGCTCCTGACCGATCTGGAGCGGTTCCTCTCCCAGCGGGTCCATCGCGGTTTCGGTCCCGACCGTGTGGACGGGCGGGGCCGCAGGGTGTTGCTGGGGCTGTTCGCCGCGTATCATGGGGATCCGGGCCTCCTGGAGGATCATGTCCTGTTCCGTTACCGTTCCCTCACCGGAAGGCCGTATCTTCGGGATCTGCCCCGGGACGAGACGGCGGCGGAAACAGCCGGGCACTACCGGTCCGATCCCAGGTTTGCCCGGGTGTTGTCCGATTACCTGGCCGGAATGACCGACACATACGCCATGATGGAACATGCCCGGCTCATGGAGATGGGGGCTGTCCCGATCCCCAGCGTCGAGCAACTCCGCAGGGAGGAAGATCGTTGAAGATTGCAATCGGCGCGGACCACGCAGGTTTCGAAATCAAGGACAGCCTTGCCGAACTGGTTCGCAGCTTGGGGCACACGGTGCTGGACGCCGGCACCGATAACGCGGATTCGGTGGATTACCCGGATTACGCCGAGGAGGTCGCCGGCAGGGTCGGCTCCGGCGAGGTCGCATTCGGTATTCTGGTGTGCGGCAGCGGCATCGGCATGAGCATCGCCGCCAACAAGGTGGCCGGGGTAAGGGCCGCCCTGTGCACCTGTGAGACCATGGCCAGGCTCGGCAGGCAGCACAACGACGCCAACGTGCTTTGCGTCGGCGCGCGGATCACCGGCCTTGGCGCCCTTGAAGCGATGGTCCGGGTTTTTCTCGAAACGCCGTTCGAAGGCGGGCGCCACCAGCGCCGCGTCGATAAAATGAACGATCTCGATTGAACCACAGGAGATGGAAGTCATGAGCAGCGGGAACCGGATGGAACGGCCCCTTCGACAGGTCGACCCGGAGGTCGCCGAGGCGATCGACCGTGAGGTCAACCGGCAAGCCACCGGGCTGGAACTGATCGCCTCGGAAAACTTCGTCAGCGAAGCGGTCCTGGAGGCGATGGGCTCGGTATTCACCAACAAATATGCCGAGGGCTACCCCGGCAGGCGGTATTACGGTGGCTGCGAATTCACCGACGATGTGGAACGGTTGGCGATCGCCCGGGCCAAGGAACTGTTCGGCGCCGAGCACGCCAACGTTCAGGCCCATTCCGGAAGCCAGGCCAACCAGGGCGTGTACTTCACCGTCCTTCAGCCGGGGGACACCGTACTCGGCATGGACCTGTCCCACGGAGGCCACCTGACCCACGGGCACCCCCTGAACATTTCCGGAATCCTGTACAACTTCGTCGCCTACGGTGTGTCGCCGGAGGACGAGCGCCTGGACTATGACGGCCTGGAAAAGCTGGCGATTGAACACAGGCCGAAACTGATCGTCTGCGGCGCCTCGGCGTACCCCCGCATCATCGACTTCGAGCGCATCGCCGCAATCGCCGCCAAGGTCGGAGCGAAGACCATGGCGGATATCGCCCACATCGCAGGTCCGATCGCCGCCGGCCTTCATCCCAGTCCGGTGCCGCACTGCGATTTCGTCACATCGACGACCCACAAGACCCTCAGGGGACCTCGAGGCGGTCTGATCCTCTGTAAAAAGAAATACCGCAAGGATCTCAACAGGACCGTGTTCCCCGGCCTGCAGGGCGGACCGTTCGTTCACATCATGGCGGCCAAGGCGGTGGCGTTCCGGGAAGCGTTGCAGCCGGAATACCGTGTCTATATGCAGCAGATCATCGACAACTGCCGGGTACTGGCGGAACGGCTGGCAGGGCACGGGTACCGCATCGTCTCCGGCGGGACCGACAACCACATGCTGATGCTGGACGTCTTCTCCAGGGGCATCACCGGCAAGGTGGCGGAAGAGGCGCTGGAACAAGCCGCAATCACCACCAACAAGAACACCATCCCGTTCGACAAGAACCCTCCGATGGTCGCCAGCGGCCTCAGGATAGGAACGCCGGCGGTGACCACCCGCGGCATGGGTGAAACCGAGATGCAGGCGATCGCCGATCTGATCGCCAGGGCGCTCGAGTCCCGTGAAGACCCGGCCTCGCTGGCGGCGATCCGCGGGGAAGTCGCTGAACTGGCCGGGCGGTTCCCGCTGTACCTGTCGCGGCAGGCGGCCTTCCTTTCCGAATGAGTCGGGCCGGCGGTTCGTTTTTCGCGCCGCACGGCCTGTTCTCCCGGTTGCGGGAACGGTTCGAGCATCGCCCCGGACAGGAAGAGATGTCGGAGGCGGTGGGCCGCGCGCTGGAAGGCGGCGTTCTCATGGTGGAGGCCGGCACCGGCACCGGCAAGACCCTGGCCTATCTCGTGCCGGCCATCGAATCGGGCCGGCGGGTGATCATCTCCACCGGAACCAAGAACCTCCAGGACCAGATATTCGGCAAGGATCTCCCTTTCCTGTCCGAAGCAGCCGGCATGGATTTCGATGCGACCTTGATGAAGGGTCGGCAGAACTATTTGTGCCGCTACCGGTTCGCCGAATTCGATGCCCAGCCGCTGCTGGAGGTGCGGGATGAAGCGCGCTGGATCGATACGATCCGGGACTGGAGCCGGGAGACGGAGACCGGCGACAGGGCGGAGATCGGTGGATTGCCCGACCGGTTGCGCCTGTGGAACGATATCAACGCCAGGGCCGAGACCTGCACCGGCCGCAAATGCCCCGAGTACGAGGAATGCTGGCTCACGAAAATGAAGCGGGCGGCGGCGCGCTCCTCCATCGTCGTAGTGAACCACCATCTGTTCTTCGCCGACCTGGCATTGCGTTCCGCATTCGGCGCCGTCCTTCCCGACTATGACACCGTCATATTCGACGAAGCACACCTCCTGGAAGATGTGGTCACGCTCTATTTCGGCGAGCAGTTTTCCGCCGGCATGATTGAAGACCTGGCCCGGGAGTCGGAATCACTGGCCCGGCAACAGGGCGGGCCTCGCAAAGGGGGTGGCGGCACGGCCGTATTGCGGGCCGCCGCGGCCGAATTTTTCGATCCGGTCCGTGAACTGCTTCGGAACCAGGTCGGCCGTTTGCGATTCCAGCCCGCCGACCGGGGAGGGCCGGACCTGGAGCAGGAATGGGAAGCGCTGTCGGCTGCCTTGGAAGAAGTCGGCCGCTCGGCGCCGGGAGACGATGCGGGTGAGATGATCCGGGACCGTATCGCCGCAGTTCAGGAAGCCGCCGCCAAGGTCCTGGTCCGCACCGACCATGATTTCGTATACGGCATGGAACAGCGGGGACGGAACAACGTCATCCTCTCGGCGGCTCCGATCGAGGTCTCGTCGATCCTGCGGGAGCGGCTGTTCGAGCAGTTGAAGGCGGCGGTGTTGACCTCGGCAACCCTGACCGTGGACCGGTCGTTCGACTTTTTCAAGAGCCGGCTCGGCCTTGACGGCGCCGAGAGCATGACGGTGGAAACCTCATTCGATCACCCTCGCCAGGGCACGCTGTACCTGCCTCCCCGGATGCCGGAGCCTCGCGAGGCCGGTTTCACGGCCCGGGCGCTTGAAGAGATAGAACAGCTGCTGGAGATCACTGCTGGGAGAGCGTTTCTCCTGTTCACTTCCTACGCCATGATGGGCCGGGTTCGGGACGGACTGGAGCTGGAAGGCCGCTGGAACCTGTTCGTCCAGGGAGACGGCAGCAAGGTCGCCCTGGTGGAGGAGTTTCGCAATACGCCGGATGCCGTGCTCCTGGGCACCACTTCATTCTGGCAGGGTGTGGATGTCCCCGGTGAAGCACTCTCCCTCGTCGTCATCGACAAGCTGCCGTTCGGCGTTCCGGGTGATCCGCTGGTGGCGGCCAGGATCGACCGTATCAAGGAACAGGGCGGGAACCCGTTCCGGGATTACCAGACTCCCATGGCCGTGCTTGAGTTGAAGCAGGGTCTCGGGCGCTTGATCCGGAGCCGGTCGGATCGCGGGTTGCTGGCTGTGCTGGACCCCCGCCTGACGACGAAATTCTACGGAAAGACGTTCCTGCGGTCCCTGCCGCCCTGGCCTGTGGTCCGGGAGATCGAACGTTGCCGGGAGTATTTCAATGGGTGAGTTCTCCGGCGAACTGGCATGCCTTCTGGCCGCCGGCATGTGGGCGGTTGCAGTGGCGATCTTCCGCCGCCCGATCCAGACATTCGGCGCCCCGGCCGTCAACCTGGTGAAGTCTGTGATTGCGACTGTGCTTCTGGGTTTGACGGTGCTGGTTACCGGGCAGGGCGGAGCGCTGACAGCCGCAGGCACGGTCCCTCTCGGTCTCATCGCCGCTTCAGGTCTGATCGGCCTGACGGTAGGAGACACCGCGCTGTTTGCCGCCGTGGGACGGATCGGACCGTACCGCACCATGCTGTTGCAGACACTGGCGCCGGTTTTCACCGCCCTGTTCGCCGTGTTCTGGCTGGATACGATTCCCACCGGCCGGGAGATCCTCGGCGCAGTCGTGATCCTGGCCGGAGTGCTGATGGTGATTACCCCGGCTCGGGGGAGCGTGCCGGAACCGGCGGTGGGCGGAAGATCTTTGAAGGTCGGGTACCTGTTCGGCATTTTGTCGGCGCTTGGCCAGGGGGTTGGGATCGTTCTGGCCAAGGACGGCATGGAGACGATCCCGTTTGTGCCTGCGACGTTCTTCCGCCTGGTGGTTGCCGCCGCAGGCCTGGTGATTCTCACCGCCGCCAGCGGACGGATCCACCGGGTGCTGCAGGCTGTGCGCGACAGGAAAGCCCTTGGACGAATGGCCGGCGCCAGCTTCCTGGGAACCTACCTGGCGATGATGTTCATGATGGCCGGAGTCTGGCTCGCTCCGCCGGCGGTCTCAGCCACCCTGCTGTCCACCACGCCGGTATTCAGCCTGTTCATCGATGCAAAGGCAAACAGGGAGCGGATCGCGACCCGGAAGATCCTCGGCACCATCATCGCCGTTCTTGGCGTCGCACTGCTGGCAGGTATCGGAACCAACTGATCCTGATCCATCATCTCCACAACCCCCCCGGTACGGTCCAGAATCATCATAGGAATAGTAGGGAAGCGTGTCTATGATCATAGTCCGACGATAGAGCCGGTCGAGGTCGTATGAAGTCGCAACCGGACCTGAACCGGGCGGCACAAAGCGCACCTGATTCCGCCGCCCGCCTGTCAGGTTCCGTGACGAGGTGGAGCCGCCATGTATCTCCTGGAGCCGGACGGATTGGAGACGCTCCTGGCGATTCTTCGCGAGAAGGGTTACCGGATCACAGGTCCCAAACTGCGTGATGGATCTGTCGTGCTGGGCACGATCGACTCCACAGCTAGTATGCCCCGCGGTATCCGGGATCATCAGGGACCGGGGCGGTATCGCCTGGAGGAAACCGGCGACGACAGCTGGTTCTCCTACACCCTCGGATCCGATTCCTGGAAAAAGCTGTTTTTCCACCCGAACAAGCCGCTGTTCAATGCCAGGCGGGACGGAGGACTCCTCCAGATCGAACCGGAACCGGTCCGCGAAAGCCTCCAGGCGCTTATCGGAGTGCGTCCGTGCGAACTGCAGGCTCTGGCCGTTCAGGACAGGGTCCTGGCGAAAGGGGAGTTCGTCGATCGGCACTACGCAGCGAGTCGGAAGGGCACCTTCATCGTCGCCGTCAACTGCACCGTCCCGGGGGGGACCTGTTTCTGTGCTTCCATGGGGACCGGTCCCAAGGCAAGCGGCGGGTACGATATCGCCCTGACCGAACTGGCTGCGGACGGTGGCGGGCGGTTCGTGGCCAGGGCGGGCACGGGCCTGGGCGAGCGACTCCTGGCCGCTACCGCCTGCGGCAAGGCGGACAAGGGTGAAATTGAACTGGAACGAAAACTGCTTGAGGCGGCTGCCGGTAAAATGGGCCGAACCATCGTAGCCGACGGACTGGCCGCCGCCCTCGCCGGTTCCCATGATCATCCCCGCTGGGAAGAGCTGGAGGATCGGTGCCTGGCCTGCGCCAACTGCACCATGGTTTGCCCGACCTGTTACTGCTATACCGTTGAGGACAGCACAGACCTGTCGGGGGCCACGGCGGCACGCACACGGGTCTGGGACTCCTGCTTCACGGCCGATCATTCCTATCTGCACGGCGGCAGTGTGCGGGAAACGCGTGGGGCCCGTTACCGCCAGTGGCTGACCCACAAACTATCGACATGGCACGAACAGTTCGGAAGTTCCGGTTGTACCGGATGCGGCCGCTGCATCACCTGGTGCCCGGTCGGCATCGATATCACTGAAGAAGCGCAGGCGGTCTGCGGGACCGCCGGAGGGTCATGACCATGGCTGATACGCTTGAAAACCTGAAATCCGATCTGTTGCAGGCGCCCTTCTGCGAGGGTCTCTCCAAGGAACACCTGGAGATCCTGCTGGGGTGCGCCCACGAGGAGCGCATCCTCAAGGGCAGGTTTCTGTTCCACGAAGGCGCCACCGCCGATGAGTTCTACATCATCGTGTCCGGCCGGGTCGGGCTGGAACTGGACTGCCCCAACCGGGGTGGTCTGGGTATCCAGACCTGCGGCGCCGGGGACGTTGTCGGGACATCCTGGGTGATCGCGCCTTTCCTATGGCGGTTTGACGCCAAAGTCCTCGAGGACAGCCGCCTGCTCTCCATGGATGCGGCGATATTGCGGGAACGCTGCCGCGTTGATCCGGTTTTCGGCTACGCAATGCTGGAGAGGATTGCCCAGGTCAAGGCCGAACGGCTGGATGCGGCCCGTCTGCAGCTGCTGGACCTGTACGGCAACCCGGAGGAGGGCAAGCATGTCGCCAGAACCCGGATCAAGTAGCCGCACCGACCGGACCCGCGCCGCACTGGATCCGATGGTTCCCCGGATCTACTCCGTAGAACGGATCCGGCGGAACAACCATGACACATTCACCCTGAAGCTGAACCCGGCGGACGGGGGGAAACCGGATCCGTTCTCCGCCGGCCAGTTCAACATGTTGTACATCTTCGGTGTCGGAGAGATCCCGGTGTCGATCAGCGGGGACCCGGCAGGGGACGGAGCGCTGATGCATACGATCCGTGAGGTCGGCACCGTCACCCGGGCCATGGCGCGTCTCAAGCCGGGAAACTCCATCGGTGTTCGCGGTCCGTTCGGGTCACACTGGCCGCTGGAAACCGCGGTAGGCTCCGATGTGGTCATCGTGGCCGGCGGCATCGGCCTGGCTCCGCTGCGGCCGGTGATCTACCAGGTGACCGCCAACCGCAGCCGCTACGGCCGCATGATTTTGCTCTACGGCGCCCGGGCGCCCAAGGAGATCCTGTACCGGCGCCAGCTCAAGGCCTGGGGCGGCGCCTTCGACATGGATGTCCATGTGACGGTGGACCGGGGCGAGCGGGATTGGAACGGCGAGATCGGCGTCGTCACCGGCCTGATCCGGCGAGCGCCACTGGATCGCCGCGGCGCCATTGCGCTGATCTGCGGACCGGAGATCATGATGCGGTTCTCCGCCCAGGAACTGCTTCGCCGGGGCATGGACAAGGATCGCATCTACGTTTCCATGGAGCGGAACATGAAATGCGGCGTCGGCCTGTGCGGGCACTGCCAGTACGGCACCAGGATCATCTGCAGGGACGGCCCGGTGTACCGCTATGACGATATCGAGCCGTTGCTCGGCCGAAGGGAGGTGTGAGATGCCCCTGCGGACCTCGAAGCCGAAATTGGCGGTCTGGAAGTTCTCTTCATGCGACGGTTGCCAGCTCAGCCTCCTCGATTGCGAGGACGAGCTTCTGGCGGTAGCCGCGGCGATCGAAATCGCCAACTTCCCCGAAGCGTCCCGGGCGGTGGTGCGGGGACCGTACAGCGTTTCCCTGGTGGAGGGATCGATTACCACGCCGGAGGAAGCGGAGCGGATCCACAAGATAAGGCGGAACTCGCGGATCGTGGTGGCTATCGGAGCCTGCGCCACCTCCGGCGGTCTCCAGGCCCTGCGCAATTTTCAGGATGTGGGCGACCTGTCCCGGGCGGTTTACGCCCATCCGGAGTACATCGAGAGCCTGAACAATTCCACGCCGATCAGCGACCACATCTATGTGGATCACGAACTCAGGGGCTGCCCTGTCAACAAGGCCCATCTGGTGGAGGTCCTCAGCGCTTTCCTCAACGACCGCAAACCGAATCTGCCGAACCATGCGGTCTGCATCGAATGCAAGCGGGCCGGTACGGTCTGTGTCATGACGGCCCACGGCACGCCATGCCTCGGGCCGGTGACCCAGGCCGGCTGTGACGCCTTGTGCCCCCGCTACAACCGTGGATGTTTCGGTTGCTTCGGACCCAGGGAGAACCCGAATACCGCCTATTTGGCAACCCGGTACCGGGAGGAGTGCGGCCAGACGCCGGATGAGGTGTTGCGGTTGTTCCGGGGAATCAACGCCGGCGCCGAGCCGTTTCGCAGAGAAAGCCTGCGCCATGAAACCTGAAACCGCCCAAAAGAAGGCCGCGAAGTCCCGCACTATCCGCGCCGACTACCTCGCCCGTGTTGAGGGAGAAGGGGCGATGTTTATCCGCCTCAAGGGCCAAGAGGTCCGGGAGGTCAAACTGAAAATATTCGAGCCTCCCCGATTCTTCGAGGGGTTCCTCCGGGGGCGCAGTTACCTGGAGGCGCCGGACATGACCGCCAGGATCTGCGGCATCTGTCCGGTGGCGTACCAGATGAGTTCGGTCCACGCCATGGAGCAGATCGCCGGCGTGACGGTGGACGGACCTCTTCGGGAACTGCGCCGCCTGTTGTACTGCGGCGAGTGGATCGAAAGTCACGCACTCCATATCTTCATGCTGCACCTGCCGGACTTCCTGGGGTACGAGTCGGCTATCCACATGGCGCCGGATTACAAGGCCGAAGTGGAGATCGGCCTGAAGCTGAAAAAATACGGCAACGAGCTCATGGCACTGGTGGGCGGGCGGGAGGTCCATCCGATCAACGTCCGGGTCGGCGGGTTCTACAAGGCGCCTTGCAGGGAAGATGTGCTGGCGTTCAGGGACAGGCTGATCTGGGGCATGGAAGCTTCGCGGAAGGCGGTCGCGCTGGTGGCCGGCCTGGAGTTCCCCGACTTCGAGCAAAACTACGAATTCGTGGCCATGCGGCACCCGGACGAGTATCCGTTGACCGAGGGCAGGCTGGTCTCCAACCGCGGCCTGGACATCGACCTGTCCGAGTTCGAGGCGGAGTTCGACGAGGAGCATTTGGAGCACTCCAACGCCCTGCATTGCGTCCACCGGGAACGGGGCCGCTACTTCGTGGGACCCCTGGCCCGCTACGCCCTGAACCACGACCGTCTTTCGCCTGCCGCGCAACAACTTGCGAAAAGCGCAGGCCTCTCCAAGGTGGTCCTGAACCCGTTCAAGAGCATCATCGTGCGGGCGGTGGAAATGTTCTGGGCTTATGAAGAGGCTCTGCGTATTGTGGATTCGTACGAGGAGCCGGAACGGTCTTATCTCGAAGTTCCTCCCCGAGAGGGCACCGGGTATGGCTGCAGCGAGGCGCCCAGAGGGATCTGCTGGCACCGTTACTCCATCGATGACGCCGGATTGATCACCGAGGCGAAAATCGTTCCGCCCACTTCCCAGAATCAGCGCACCATCGAAAGTGACCTCAGGGAGTACGTCAAGGGACGTACCGACCTTCCCGACGACAAGTTGCAGTGGCAGTGCGAGCAGGCGGTGCGGAACTATGATCCATGCATCTCCTGCGCCACCCACTTTCTCAAGCTGACGGTGGACCGGGGTTGAAAGTGCTGGTAATCGGCGCCGGCAATGATTGCCGGCAGGATGACGGATTCGGGGTCGCCGTGGCCCGGGAGCTGGCGTCCCGGAACCTGGACGGCGTGCAGGTTCTGGAGCGGAGCGGGGAGGGGGGATCGATTCTGGCGGCCCTGGAAGGGCAGGAGACGGTTTACCTGGCGGATGCGGTCGGTCCCGGCGCCGAACCGGGGGCACTGCATCGCATCGATGTGGTTGCCGATCCTGTCCCGGCCACGTTATTTCATCATTCCAGCCACGATTTCGCCGTGGCCGAAGCCCTGGAAATGGCAAGGGTCCTGGGACGCCTCCCTGCGGTCACGGTGGTCTACGGCGTGGAAGGCGAACGGTTCGGCCACGGGTTCGGTCTGACCGCAGCGGTGCGGCGGAGGGTGCGGGAAGTGGCGGACCGCATCCAGAGTGAAATTACTCCTTCGATTTGCAGATGAAACCGGCGCTCTTCTTCCCGTTCATCCCGACCAGAAGCGGTTCCTCGAACCGGAGGTGGCGGACGGAAGCGGTTACATCCAGCGCCGGCGTGGAGGACAACCAGTCCCAGTCGATGTAACCGTCTCCAGCATCCGGATTGACGGTGAAGTAGCCGACGTTGCATGAGCTCAGGTTCTGGAAGAAGTGCGTGCCCTGGGACGGGGTGACCTTGAAATCCTTGAACCCGGCCTCCACGATCACCCTTACGCTTGAAATTTCGTCCCATGCCACCGGGATGCCGAGCCATGGGTCGGCGGAGCCCCAGCGCCCGACACCGATCAGAATGTAGGGCCGGTCTTCCGCCGCCAGCATGCCGTTGAGCAGGCCGACCTGCCGGGCGGCGGGCAGGCTCTGGGAGCGGTCAAAGCGGTGATAGTCGACCACGACCAGATCCCGGATGCCCTCAACCAGGCCATGGCCCAGGACACTGTTGCTCTGGCAGACCAGATCGCTTTCGGGGATGGCGTCCACATCGACTTCTTCCACCTCCGGGGCCAGCGCCAGGGGGCGGATCTGAAGGAAGCCGAACTCCTTGGGCCTGCCGCCCTGAGGGTTGAGGTTCACGGCGAACTCGATTTCCACCGGGCTGCTGGTGCCTTGTTTGCCGATCTCGAGGAGGTAGTCCAGGATCTCGGCCAGGGGAAACAACTGGTGTTTGAGGATCGGTGCAAAGGTGACCATGCGCATGCCGGGCCGGGAAATGCCGTCATAGACCGCGTCATTCTCCGCCGACCAGGTCGACCCGACGGCGGACAGCGTGCCGTCCTTCTCCGCCTGATCCAATCCGAATTTGGCCAGCCGGATGCTCGTATCGGGGCCGCCTTCGGATAGAGCCGGACCGCCGGAGATCGAGATATGGTCCTCGCCCAGTTCCAGGGCCCAAAACGTCTTCTGGCTGTGTTCCAGGAGATCTTCGGTAGTGGCGAACTGCATCAGGTGCTTGGGAAAACGTGGTGAAAACCGGACGCAGTTTTCTCCGGAGACCACTGTTTCGCCCAGGCCGAGAGCGACCGCCGCCACACCGTCCTCGGTGGTGCACGGTTCCGCAGGATAGAAATTGTGGGAACGGGCCACACCGGCGAAATGAGGATAGAACCGGGTGCCGTGATGGTCACCGATGATCCTCTGGATCGCCACCGCCATCTTCTCTTCTTCCAGGCGGTAAGGTGTTGCCCGGATGTACCTCTTGGTATGGGCGGAGTAGGTGGAAGCATAAACACGCTTGATGGCCGACACCAGTTGTTCCAGGCGGTGGTTCAAGTCGGCTCCCCGGTTGGGCAGCATGTAGGTTTCGTACACCCCTGCAAACGGTTGGTACTGGGAGTCCTCCAGGAGGCTGGAGGACCGTACCGCCACGGGATAGGTGGCGGCTTCGAGGTAAGTCGCCAGGTCCAGCAGGATCTCTTCCGGAAACGGGGAGCGGTGGAACCTGTCCAGGATCTCTTTCGGGTCGTCGCAGGAGATGGCGAAATCCCTGAGGTTGTTGCGGTCCAGGAAAGAGTCGAACACGTCGCTGCCCAACACCACCGTCTCCGGCACGGTAATGGTGACTCCGGGGAAGCGGTCGGCCGCCTTGAATTCGGACAGCAGGTGGTTGATGAACGCCAGACCCCGGGCCTTGCCGCCCAGGGAGCCGCCTCCGATGCGGTAGAACTGAGCGCTGGCGTCGTAGGTCTCACGCTTGAAGTCCACTACCACGCCCTGGTTCCGTTCCCGGCGGTACTTGTCGATGGCGCCGGCCAGGTAGTCCCGCATGGCGCTTACCGAGGGGAAGTCGCTGATCTGCTCGGCACGCAGTTTCTCCGCCAGGGAGAACTCCGTCCTGACCTTCAGCCAGCGTGAGAAGTGGTTGTGTTCGCCGTGGAACACCATGCTGTCGTCAGGAGCTTCGCGGATCTGCCTGGACAGAGAGCGCAAGTTGCCGGCCCGGCCGATCTCCCGGCCGTCGGGCGTTCTGAAGATGAAGTCGCCGAATCCAAGATCATGCTGCAGCGACCGGCGCAGTTGATTCAACATCAAAGGCGATCCCTTGAGCAGAAAGGACGCGCCGACCTCCTCGGCCAGTTCCTGGTTCTTCGTGAGGGAGGACTGCAGGATTACAGGGACGTCCTCGCGCAGGGAGCGGACGTGCCGTGCCAGGTCGGCCCCGGCGGTATGGGACAATGTGCCTTTTCGGGGGAACTCGATGTCGGAGATCACCCCCAGGATGTCGTCGGGGTAGCGGTCAAAAAAGGAGACCGCCTCTTCGTAGGTTGAACAGAGCAGGATCTTGGGGCGGGCCCTGATCCTGCGAATCTTGTGGGCCAGGTTCAGGC
>CALZKF010000026.1 GCA_945787955.1 uncultured Acidobacteriota bacterium
GTCTCCGCGATCCTGATCCTGGTGGTCCTCCTCCAGACCGGCAAGCGGGCCGACCTGGCCGGAGCATTCGGCGGCGGCGGCAGCCAGACCGCCTTCGGAGCCCGGGGTGCCGCGACCGCCTTCTCCAAGATCACCACCGGGGCCGCAGTCCTGTTCATGGTGACCTCGCTGACCCTGTCGATCATGTCCGGTTCCGACGGTGGCAGCGGCTCGGCCCTGGATTCCTCGCCTGCCCCGGTGGTCCAGGAAGAACCTGCCGGCGATGCTGCGGTTACAGAAGGGGTCGAGGGTGCACTTCCCGTCCTTCCCCCGGAACCGGTGGAAGGTGAAGGCGACGGCGAGTGATCCGCAGCCGGAATATTGTTCGAAATCCGATCGTGCCGAAGTGGCGGAATTGGTAGACGCACCGTCTTGAGGGGGCGGCGGGGGCAACCCCGTGCGAGTTCGAGTCTCGCCTTCGGCACCACGGCCCGGTGACAGCACCGGGCCTTCGTTTGTTCAGGTCAGCGGTTCCGGGCTTTCCTCTTCTCGGCCTTGCGGGCCTGCGCAGCCTGCATCTCCCGGCGATGGGCCTGGTAGTGCCTTGAGCAGAAACCCTGGGCGACGTGGGGGCGGCTGCAAGCGGCAACCTCGCACTTGCGGTTGGACCGCGGCCGGCCCGCCTTGCGAGGTCCAGAGGCGCCGCCACCGGAACGGAGCTTGCGCTGCATTTCCCGAACGGCCTTTTTCAACTCACGGAACTCTTCGCGGGACGGCAGTTCTTCCTTGACCATTTCGGCAACCGACCGTGCTACCGAGTCGACGAACACCCGGGCCGCCGCGTTGACCTGTCTCACGCCACCCTTCGCCACCTGTCTGCGTGTCGCCATCCCTCGCATCCCCCTCTGAACGGCGCCCGGGGCGGTCGCCTTGCCCCTGGAATCATAGAGCCGGTGACCAAGGGTGTAAAGCTGTTTGCAAGGAGGATATTTGTGGTAATTATTCTATTTAATAATTGATCGAATCCGGGTCACCAGTCCCTGTACCAGGTCCCGTCCAGTGCCTCCATCGAGGACAGACTGTAGACGTCATACAGGTTCTCCCGCCCCCAGGAATCGCTGTCCCAGTCGTCCTGGTAGGACCGCATGCCCCATTCCGCCTCTCCCGTGAACGGGTCTATCGGGATCTCACGTAGAAACTGGATATGGGTGGTTTCCGGGGAGCTGGGATCACCTACGTCCACACCTTCCACCAAATCATCAAGGGACGGGGGGTAGAACATCTGTTCCACATCTTCCTGGACGATGAGCCCTTGTTTTGCGTAGCTGTGGTACAGGTCGATGGCGCTGCGCATAGTCGTCAGGTTCCCACGCAACCAGACCTCCCGGCGGCGTTTCTCATTCCAGCGGCTCAGGGGAATAATCGCCGTAGCCAGAACCAGGATGACCGTCAGGGCGACCAGAAGTTCCAGATACGTCAGTCCCCTGCCAGCAGACCGGGGAGCAGTGCCGGATCCTATTTTCATCACGAAAGACTATACGATCCGGAGAGGGTGGCCGTCTAATCGCCGGAATCCTTTTTCCTGTGGAACAGGTTTTTGAACCAGCCGCGGCGCTCCCGGCGGTGCAGGCTGCAATCAGATTTCGGCTCGGTACCGGAGGCGAACCACTCTTCCAGCCGACGGGGGCAGCCACGGACCGCCAGTTGGCCGCTCAGCGGATCGATCCGCCGTTTCACGATCCCGGACGGCCGGCGGAATTCCGCCTCCTGCCGACGGTCGCCTGCGGTGGAAGCGATATCGACCCAGATCGGCAGTGCTCCGCTGGCGCCGGTCAAACCGGTGCGCTGGTTGTCGTCGTAACCGACCCAGACAACACCCAGAAGGTCCGGTGTGTACCCGACGAACCAGGCATCCCTGGTGTCGTCGGTGGTGCCGGTCTTGCCGGCGGCGATGCCGTGATAGCCCAGCCGCCGTGAAGAAATTGCGGTGCCTTGATCCAGGACTTCCTGCAGAATCGTATTCATGAGGAAGGCCGCCCGGGAACTGACCGCCCGGTGCAGCTGCACTTCCCGACGCTGCAGCGGTTCGTCTGCGGCGTCCCATACTTCCTCGATGATCCTCGGCTCGGCACGGAGGCCGCCGTTGGCCAGGGTCCCGTACGCTGTGGCCAGTTCCATGGCGGAGACCTCCTGGGCCCCCAGCGCCAGGGAAGGCCAGGGCTTCATCGGGCTGGTGATACCGCACCGGCGGGCGATGTCGATCACCTGAGGGAATCCGGCCTTCACACCGGCACGGACCGCCGGGACGTTGATCGACTCGGTAAGCGCCTGCCGGACCGTGACCGGCCCCCGGAACTCCCTGTCGTAGTTCATCGGACTCCAGGTCTTGCCCGCGGAAGTCAGGGTGATCGGTGAATCATCCAGAACCGTCCCCGGCGTCAGGCCGTCATCACCGGCGATGGCCTGCTCAAATCCGGCCAGGTAAACAAACGGCTTGAAGCATGATCCGGGCTGGCGGCGGCTCTGAGTCGTGCGGTTGAACTGGGTGTCCCTGTATTCCCTCCCACCGACCATGGCCAGCACGGCGCCGGTCAGAGGCCTGCTGAAGAGCACGGCGCCCTGGAGGGCCTGCCGGGCCGAATTGCGGCGCAGGAGCGGCACGTCGCGTTCCAGAGCGGCCAGACGGGTCCTCAAGACCTCTTCCGCCCTTTCCTGGAGGAGTGTGTCCAGCGTCGTGAAAATTTTGAGCCCTTCCTCCTCCAGCACCTTGTCGTTGTACCCTGCCGACAGGTCGGCTCGGACGAAATCGACCAGGTAGCGGCCTTTTCCGAATCCCTTCTCACCGCTGGCCAGCTGCAGCGGTTCCAGGGCGGCCTGACGGCGCTGTTCATCGGTCAACCATCCTTTTTCCACCATGGCGGCCAGGACCTGGTCCCTCCGCGCCAGGGCGGCCTCCGGGTGACGGAAAGGGTTGTAGCGGCCGGGGCTGCGGGTCAACCCGGCCAGCACGGCCTGCTCCGATAGGGACAGATCTTCCAGGTCCCTGCCGAAATAGAACCTGGCCGCCGCCTGGAATCCACAGACCGCTTCACTGCCACGCTGTCCCAGGTAGACCTGGTTGATGTAGACCTCGAGGATTCTCTCCTTCTCATAGCGAAGATCGAGGATCAAGGCCATGGGGAGTTCCCGGAGCTTCCTCCACCAGGTGCGCTGGTGTCCCAGGTACAGATTCTTAACCGTCTGCTGCGTGATCGTGCTTCCGCCCTGGACAATCCTGCCTTGCTTCAAATTGGCCAGAGCGGCCCTTGCCACCGCTCTGAAATCGACTCCGGAATGGCCGAAGAAACGAGCGTCCTCGGCAGCAAGAATTGCGTTGAGGAAGGTCGGAGCCACTTCCTCGAACAGCAGGATCTGACGGTCCTCCAGCCGTGGCCCCTGCAGCGACGCCAGCAGCTCCGGCTCGAACATAACCTGATTGCGCCGGTCTCCGGTCCTGTCGAGGATCGCGGCCAATCGCCGGTTCACAATGCGCAGGGACCGCCAGCGAACCCCGGGCTCGGCCACCGGTGAGCGGAACGGTCTGAGACATACTTCCAACCTGCCGCCGGCCAGGCGGTACTGGCCCGGCTTGGCCGGGTCGCCGTCGGTTCGGCCGTAACCACAACGGTCCAGACGCCGGGTGAGATACCCGGCGTCCACAGGGCTGCCTGCAGTCAGGGTCAGGGTGGATGAGTAGATACCGGAGGGCAATGCCCAGAGGCGGCTTTCGAACCGGCTGGTTACCTCCACGTAGAGGTAAAGCAGAACGGCGATCGCAGCCACCGCCAGGACCGCAGCGACTGCCGCCAGTCTCCTGAGCCGCCTGGGGCGTCCGGATTTGCGCCGGCCTCGCCTGGGCTTTCGGCGGCGGTCAGCCGTTTGACGCTTTTTGCTGACCATAAGTGTCGCCGTCCAGATCCGGCCTGGGGTACCGGATGTGAACCGGTCCCCCGGTCACATCCGATACATCATTCCAGATTCAGCCTTTGAGCGACTCTTTTAGCGGCTTGCCGGCCTTGAATGCCGGTGCACGTGTCGCCGGGATATCGATCGGCTCACCGGTGTGCGGGTTGCGGCCCTGGCGGGCTTTTCTCTGGCGAGCTTCAAATGTCCCAAAGCCGCTGATCGCGACCTTGCCACCACTTTTCAGTTCCGAAACAATCAGGCCGATCTGCGGATCCGGATCAAAGATGGCATCCACCACCGTCCTTGCCTCCGTGTTGGTAAGGCCTGCTCTTGCCGAAAGCTTGTCGACCAGTTCAGCTTTGTTCACCCTCTGCTCCTTCTCCATCGCCCGTCTCCGAAGGCCTGGCCCCCGGTTAAGGAAAAGCCGCTCAGTCCACGATCTCCATCCCGCTGAGCGACGAACGAATGACGAATATGCGAATATTATTATCTTCCCTGTCGGTCGGATAAAAGAAAAAACCGGGCCCTTCGTCGGAAACATTTTCTTTTGTTCCCCACAATTCCTCACCATCGTGAAACCGGATGATCACCTTCCGTGAGCTTTCGACCTCGCCGGGATGGCGCCGGGAGGCGGTGAAATGCCGGTTCCCCATGTAGTCACGGACGTAGAACATCGCCTTCATGTCTTCAAGGACGATCTTCATCGGAATCCCGCCGCCTTCCGCCGGCAGGAGATAAAACTCCGCCTGGGATGGATCGAAATCCTGGGTCACTCCCTTGTGAATCCTGCCGTCCTTCAGGTGGACGACTACCTTGTTTTCCATGCCTTCCTCCACCGGAGCCGGGCATCCCCCTCCGGATTCGGCCCAATCCTAACCTGTTGCAGGCTTTTTGGGCAAATTTCTTGTTTCGACCCTCCTTGACCGTGCCGGGAGCCGGTCCTAAATTGGTGTCATCGAGGTGTATTTATGAAAAAAACGGATTCCGCAGTTCTATCGGCGCCGGCCAGCTCTAAAAGGCCGAAATGGCGGCGTAAAAGGTTCCTGGTCAACCGCCGCTACCAGTTGAAAATGGCCCTTCTGGCAGTCGCCCTGGTGGTGGCGGTGGTTGTTCTATTGAATTTCAGCCTTTTCAGCTCCGCGATGCGTGAAACCGAGACAACGCTGTCCATCGCGCCCCAATTCGAGGAATATCTCAGAGCCCAGGACAGGGCCCAGTTCCTGCTCATCCTGCTGGCCTCCCTGATCTTTGTCATCGGTGTATTCCTGGTCAGCCTTCTGGAGACCCACAAGACCGCAGGAGCAGCGGTGAATATCCGGAACCGGATGGACGAGATCCGGACCGGGAACTACCGGGCCCGGGTCAATCTGAGAAAAGGAGACCACCTTGAGGACCTGGAACATTCCTTCAACGGGATGGCAGAAGCTCTGGGCGATCAGGCCTGGCAGGAAATTGAAATCCTGGAACGGCTGGCCGCTCGCCTGGAAGAGGCACAGGAGAGGCCGGTCCCGACGGAGATCACATTAGAGATACGGCGGTTGGCGGAGGCGAGGCGCCGGGCGGTCGGTTGAAAACTCATGGATTCCCGAGTGCCGGGTCGTCTACCCCGGCGTCCATGAACCCCCGCGCCCTTAACAGGCATGCATCGCATCGACGGCAGGGCCGGCCGGCGGAATCCGGATCGTAGCAGGATAGGGTCATGGCCGGGTCCAGTCCGACCTCGAGGGCGGCACGGACGATGCGGCCCTTGCTCCAGTTCAGGAGCGGCGCATGGACCCGGAACCGGCCGCCTTCCACTCCGGCCCGGGTGGCCAACCGGGCCAGTGCTTCGAAGGCGGCGAGGAACTCCGGCCTGCAGTCGGGGTACCCGCTGTAATCCACTGCGTTCACACCGATGAACAGATCCAGCGCCCCCAGCACCTCTGCATGCCCCAGGGCCAGGGAGAGCAGCACCGTATTCCGGGCCGGCACGTAGGTCTCCGGGATGCCCGTCCCTATTTCACGATCCGTCCGGTCTTTCGCCACAGACAGCGCCGTATCGGTGAGTGACGACCCGGCGATTCCTCCCACATCGATCCTGGCCAGGCGGTGGGACGAAGCGCCCATCGCCGCGGCAACACGGGCGGCACAGGCCAGTTCCGCCGCGTGCTTTTGACCGTAATCGACGGTGAGGGCATGACACGCGAAACCCTGCCTCAGGGCAAGCCCCAGAGTCGTCGCCGAATCGAGCCCCCCGGACAGCAGGACAACGGCACACCGGCCGGCGCCAGTACGGATCATCGCTCATACCCCCCGGTCTCTGTGCGGCCAGAGTACCTTGTGGAGCTGGATCTGCAGTCGGACTTCCAGCCCGCTGTCCAGGATCCATGCCGCCAGGTCCGCCGGGCTGCATTCCCCCTGTACCGGCGCCATGAGCACGGTGAACCGGCGGACCAGCTCGAGGTGTCGAATTTTATTTGCCGCCCACACGAAATCATCATGGTCCCGAACCACCAGCTTGACCTGGGAGCCGGCGGGCAACAGGTCCAGGTTGGTCCAGAGGTTGGCCTCCGATTCACCGCTCCCGGGGCACTTGATGTCCAGGATGATCCCCACTCCTTTGGGAACGGCCTCGATGCTGACCCCTCCTCCGGTCTCCAGCAGGACCTCATATCCGGCTGAAAGGAGGCGTTCCATGAGAACGGCGGACTCCTCCTGGAGCAGCGGTTCACCACCTGTGATCTCCACCAGCCGGCAGCCGTGGGATGCCACCTCCCTCAGAACCTCATCCACCGCCATCCGACTGCCGTCGTGGAATGCGTACTCCGTATCACACCAGGCACAGCGCAGATTGCAGCCGGTCAACCGAACGAAAACACAGGGCCGGCCGGCGGCCAGGGCTTCACCCTGAATGGAATGGAAGATCTCGTTTATTTGGAGCATCCCGGTATTCTACACATTCCGCGTTGCAGGTTGCGCTCCACGGCCACTGCGGCTTTTTTCCTGTTTCAGACTCTGTAACTGTTGGGATCAATATGGTTACATAATTGAACCTGACATCAGGCTCTACAGGCATACCCATTGCACTAGTAGGCATTGCAAACGCCTGCTGATTGGAAGCTTCAAACAACGAGGAGCTGCCTGGTGTTGGAATTCGGCTCGGATCAGATACTTCCCGGGTTCGCCCTGGGAGGGGTCCTCTTTCTCCTCGGCCTGCTGATCGGCAGGTTGGGGATCAGGCGGGTCCGGGCCGAAGTGGCCCGTACGCGAAACGCGCATGTCGAGTCCGACCTGCAACGGAAACAAATTTCCAAGCAAAACGCAGAGATCCTGGCGTCCAGCAAGACGTTGTCCCTGTTCGTCGGAAAACTGACCGAGGGTGTCGGGCGCCTGAACCGTGCCTCCCTGGACGAGCGCGACGTGAACCGCATGATCTCCGACCTGGCGCGTGCGGTGTTCGACCCGGACCAGATCCTGCTGTACAGAACCGGTGCGGACCTGTGCCAGGAGCAGCAGGACGAATTAGTCGATTCGGACATCCTGACCCTGGTGGAACATGAAGGGCTTGGGACCGTTCCACCGGAAGTAGCCTCGATACCGCTGGGTGAGGGCAAGATCGGTTGGGTCGCCGCCCACCGGGTGGAGATGACCCGCAAGGACTGGCAGGACCCGACGCGTACCGAAGGCGTACACCCCCTCCCGAACCACAACAGCCTCATGCTGGACCTGATCAGCCCGATCATCCGCCATGCCGGCGACAAGACACGGACTCTCGGCGTGCTCTGCATCGGGCGGCCGAAGGCGAAACAGGACCGCAACGCAAAATTGATGATGCAGACCATCAGCAACCTGGGATCCATCGCCTATTCCCACGCCGTCAGCCTGAGCGAGATGCAGGCCCGGGCGAACTACGACGGTCTGACCGGCCTCATGATCAAACGCCACTTCCGCAAGGAACTGGGGAATCAGATCATCGAGAAGGAACACGATATCGATGATCTGGGAATCTTCATGTTCGACATCGACCATTTCAAAACCTACAACGACACCAACGGCCACCCCGAGGGCGACAACCTCCTGAGAGAGTTCGCAAAGGTGATCCGTGCGAACCTCCGGCCCGGCGACCTGGCGTGCCGGTATGGCGGCGAAGAGTTCATCATCGCCATGCCCAGCGCCGACGCGGAAGCCACTTACAGAGCCGCGGAGCGGATCCGGGTGGCGATCGAAGCGCACCGGTTCCCGTGCGAGGAGAGCCAGCCCAAGGGAACCCTGACCATCAGTGGCGGAGTCTCCGCCTACCCGATGGACGGCAAAGACGGCGACGAGTTGATCCGCCATGCGGATGAAGCGCTGTACGACGCCAAAAGAACCGGCCGCAACAAGATCCTCCGTTACAAGGCGGTGGAAATCGGCGATGCCGGGGTGGACCCGCTGGAGGAGTTCGGGCAATCGTTCTCCGAGCGGAACAGTGAATCGATCTGGGGAGGCGACGGCAAGGCATGAGCATCCCTCCGTCACACTCCGCCGTTCGTGACCGCCATCCTGAAGATGGAATCCGTTTTCCAGATCACCCGCTCGAATCACTCAACGACCTGTTTCTGCGAGCTTCCCGCGAGCTCCCCATCAAACGGCAGCTCGGTATGTTGTCGGTCAGTGTTCTGCAGAACGAACCGAACGACAATCCGGAAACCTGGCAGTCCTACGACGGCATTCTGGGAGAGATCCGCGCCTTCCTCGCCGACTTCCAGGCCCGCCGCATGCGAACCACGGATCAGTTGTTCTGGCCCAGCATCATCGGAAACGGATTCGTGATCCTGCTGGATGCCCCCCGAACCGGGCGACCATTGAACGGCATGGACGTTTCAAGGGTCCGGTTCCGATTGCGGCGGAGCCTGAGGAAGCACCTTAACAGAACGATCCCGGCACGGCAGATGCGAACATTCGGCGTTTATGTGGGTGGATCCCTGATGCGCCATGAATCGGGGATACCGATCAGTCGCATTGTGTACCGTTCCCGTGAGGAAGCGTTCGCCGACGCTTTGAAAGACAAGGACCGGGAGGGCCGGCGCTATTCCAACAACCTGCGCAAGGTCATCGAGGGCGAACAGGTCCAGATGGTGTACCAGCCGGTCCTGGACCTGGTAGACAGGAAGGTCATCGGCCTGGAGGCGTTGACCCGGGTTCCGCGCAGCCGGTTCCCGTCCCCTGAGGTTCTGTTCAAAACCGCCCACCAGAACAACACGCTGTGGACCCTGGAGCGGCTCTGCCGCAACCGGGCTCTTGCCGGGCTGCCGCGGTTGTTAAGTAGACAGAAATTATTCCTGAACGTGGAACCGGATTCACTGCACGACCCCCATCTACTGGAAAAACCGTTCTCGGACCGCCTGGGGGAGGCCGGGCTGTGCCCGCAGCAGATCGTTCTTGAGATCACCGAACGGACGGCGATCCAGGACTTCACCATGGTCCGCCGTATGATCACCCGGTGCCGCCACCAGGGCTACCGTGTGGCCATGGACGATGTCGGTTCCGGCTACGCCGGCCTGCAGGCCATTGCCGAAATCTCGCCGGATTACATCAAAATGGATATGAGCCTGGTACGGGATATACACCGCCATTCGATCAAACGGGAACTGGTCACCACCATTCGGCGTTTCTCCGATTCCACCGGAATCACTCTGGTGGCCGAAGGTGTCGAGACCGTTGAGGAGCTGCAATCCCTGATGCATGCCGGTGTGCGCTGCGCCCAGGGCTACCTGTTCAGCAAACCTGCCAGGACACCGGCTGAACCGGATTGGGATTCGATCCCGTCCTCCGGCTGACCCGATCCCTGCGGCATTCGGCAGTGCGGCCGTGTTACTATCGCGGCATGGAACCTACCGCGTCGAATCCCGGCCCCCGCGGCGACTTCCGCATGACCCTGACCGGCGATGGCCGTCCCGGACCGATAGAAGAAAGAATAGGTCGCCGGCTGGTGCGTCTGCTGGACCCGGAATCGGAGGAGGGTCTATGCCTGCTGGCCGCACGCAGCGTTCGGTTCATCGGCCCCGGAGGAATCCGACTTGGATACCTTCACCCCAAAGAGGCGATCGAAGCGCTGCGACAAGCTCTCGAGGAAAGACTTGAGGAGGCCGAGGTCGGTGGCTCGGACGATTGTCCCGCCTTCCGTGAAGGTCTGGACCGTCTGGAGACCTGGTCACGCAAGATCGGACGGGCTTAGGCCTCGTTGCCGTCCTTCAGGGCCTTCTTGATCGCCTCAACAATGAAATTCTGCATGGACGGCAACTGGCCACGGACGGCGGCATAGACCAGGCACGGGAGCTTGAGCGAAATCTGGACGCCGTTCTCGTCCAGGCTGCCCAGCCAGGTGGTGAACTCCTCCCAGCTCTTGAAGGTCCTCGCCTCTATGGCGCTGTTGCGGTACAGCTCGATCAGTTCGATCTCGTCCTTGAGGCGGAACAGGACATCGTCTTCATGAAAGTCGGAAAAATCGCTGTAGGCGAAGAATTTGACTTCACCGGCGATCTGGTCCTTGCCCTTGATCGAAATTTCCGGCGACTTGTTGCACCGCATCATGAGGTAGTCGCCCCGGTTGCGGAAATGGAACGCGATGATCGGATCGGTGCGGGTGTTGTCGTCGGACGGTGTTTTCAACGCCCGGTAGATCTTCCTTGCAATGTCCTCGTTCGTTCTGTACATCCGACGTTACTCCATCAACCGGTCGGCGATCCTGACGAGGGACCGGATAGGCCAACCCGCCACTCAACATAGTTCATTATACCGATTTCAATTCACAAAATACCGATTCTGCACATCCCCCGCAGCAGGTCGTTAAAAATACTGGATATCAGGACGGAGTACAAGCGTTCACCGGGGTAAATCCTTTTATCCCCGAGTGGATCGAAGTAGCCGGAGAACCCGCCCCGGAGCCTGCTCCGCCCGGAACGGCCTTCGGAACAGGTCACGCAGCCGACGACTGTCCGTGAGCCCGGACCGGACGTTCTGGTAGATCTGCTCACCCAGGCGGCGGCCAAGATCACGGGCCAGGCTTCTGGAAAGCTCCCGCGACTGTCTCAGCGGCGCCAGGATCTCTTCAGGAGGTCTGCGGCGCCTGCTCCCTTCCAGGCGGACGTGAGCCGCCATCCATGCCCTGCTGGCCGTGTCACGGCCTCCGGCGCCGGGGGTGAGCGATGAGCTGGCCGGATCCACCAGCCGTGTCCCCAGATGCGCCAGGGCCTCGTTGTAGGCTGCTCCGTAGGCCCGGAATGCCGGATCGGTAATACCTTCCGGCGGCTGGAACAATCGGCCGGTCAAAGCGGCCCGGAGGAATCTGGCCCCTTCCCCTGCCGCCCGGCCGGGATAATAACGCTTCAGGAACAGCGTGTTGGACCGGGGATCATACAGGACTCCCCGCTCCCGATACTGGCGCACCCCATCGTCGATATCCTCGGCGATCCGGCCATGTTCCTCAAGGATCGGAGCCAGGAGCGCACTGGCGTCCGGACCGCTGTAGACCTCGGGATAGGCATCTTCCAGGGTTTCGGCCCAACCGGCGCGGTGCACCAGCCGGTAGTGCGCCGGGCGGATCTCCAACCAGTCCAGGAGCACCTTGATCAGGTGCTGGACCGCAGGGGTCAGGTCCACCTCCTCTTCCTGGGGAGTGTCCCCACGCCAGCGTTCCAGGACCTGGCGGTACGCTTCGTATTTCGCCAGCGGCGTGTCATGGAACACCGCCCAGGTATCCCGTCCCAGGGAGGCGGCCACCGGTTGGGATTCTTCACTGCCGACAAGGCGCCAGTACGGCGCATCCGGATTCTGGAAAATGGTAACGGCCCTCCGCGTCCTGCCGGACCGCCGCAACCGCCTGCTCACCGCGGCGGGGAGGTGGGAGCGGGCCAGATGGGATTCGCCGAACAGGACCAGGATGGCGGCGTCGGTCGCGTCAGCCGTCATGGCGGCGATCCGGCGGGCGGCGTGTTCATCCCTGGCCCGCAATCCTTCGTAGCCACCGCGAGGCTGGACATCCAGGGCGTAGACCGGGACGTTCAGCCGCCTGGCGCGATCGAGGAGCGCGGCGTACCCCTGCCAGGGATAACCCCAATCTTCGCGGTAGTGAATCCGTTTCAGGAATTGGTCGTCATCCAGCTGGCCGGCCTGGCGCAAATCCAGGATGTGTTGCTGGCGGGTATAGACGAATTCCACACCCAGCGCGACGCGGGTCCTCGCCTGTACCATCCGTTCCAGCAGCTTCGCAGCAAAGTCCTGGCACGATCGGAGGGCGTGGAACTCACCCAGATAGACGATGCCTGCATCGAGGGCCTCGCGGTGGACCTGCTCAAGGTCGACGGAGGCCGGTTCGATCGCCAGGCTCCGCTCGAGATCTTTGAAATAGGGATGCTGCAGCCAGCCATCGCCGCCAAGCGTCTCCTGTCGCAGTTTCTCGGCAGCCTCCCGGCGACGGTTGTGGATGGTCAGGGCCGGGCCTGTCTTCTTTCCAGGCACTATTTTCCTGAGCTGTCTGAAATCGTTCCGTCTTCGCCGTTCTTCTCTTCGGTGGCGTCGTCCTTCATTCCGCTGCGAAAGTTCCTGATACCCTCGCCCAGGCCTCGTGCCAATTCCGGGATCTTTCGCCCTCCGAACAGGAGAAGAATTATGGCGAGGATCACCAGGATCTCCGGCAACCCCAGCGGTCCGACTAAACCGAGCATGCTCATGGCAGTCTCCACCGGCCGTTGTCAGGATTCCCTGCCGGCCGTCAGCGAATCAATATCTCACGGACGTTACCAACTCTACGCGTCTGGCGCTCGCCGTCAAGGTATTCAAGCAGGGGGATGGCATTCTTTCGGGTCACACCGGCCAGGTCCTTGAAAGTGGCGACATCGATGGTTTTTTCTTCCCGCGCATACTCCCGCAACAAGTTCCGCAGCTGTGTCAGGGCCTCGATATGGAACGGGCGGCCATCGCCGATCCGCACCAGGCGGCCCTGATCCACCAGAACTTCCAGGAGCTCTCCCGCACCGGAGCCGCCGACAACCGCCAGGACCTGTTCTTCCCGGGGCGGTTCCAGCCCCCCGGCCCGGAACAGTTCCTCCATCTTCAGGATACGGGTTTCTTCCGCGGGACCGAGTACGACCTGGTGGGACGAGATCGCCAGGAGATCGGCCCGGCTCCGAACCACGTCACGGGCCTCCAGCAAGCCCAGAAACGCCCTCCAGGAATCCTGGGGCATCTCCCGGCACAACTCACCGCGCAAATGCTCACGGGACAGGCCCTGCTTCAGCGGCGCCTCCGTGTGAAACCGTTCGAGCCGCTCCTTCACCCTGCCCTCCAGATCGTCCAACGCGCCGGCGGCGAACAGCCGGCCTGCTGCCGGAACCAGCACGCCCTCGCTTTCCAGGCGCTCCAGGCGCGATTCGAGCTGTTCCGCAGACAGACCGAGGTCTCCGGTCAGCGTGCCGGCCCGGGTGCCCTTGAGACCCTGCCGGGTGAGCCGGACAAGAACCGGGTCGGTCGCCGTCGTACCCTGGCCCGGGACGGCCGCACGTTCCTTACGGGCCGCCCGCCCCCGGGGAGGATTGTTGTCGGTGATCTCACCGCCGCCGAGGGTGTCCACCGGCATCGGCCGCCGCAGTATGAACCGGTCCCCGGGAAGCAGCACCGCCGGCTGGTCCAGGACGATCTCGGCCTCCAATCGCCCATCTCCCGGGTCGTTCAGGATCCGAACCCTGGCGTCACGTTCACTGGTGCCCTGATGGAACCGTACCGTACCGCTTTTTCTGATCGAAGCGGCAGCAGTCCCCATGAGTTCCAGCCGGGCCCAGATCCTGCTGGTTGTCCTCAGGCGGTCGGGCATGGACAGGGTGGAGCCCCGGGGCACCTGCTCGCAGCGCAGGCCCTGGAGGTTCACGGCGGTCCTGCGACCGGCAGCCGCCGCCCGGACCGCCTGACCATGGACCTGTATTCCCCGGATGCGTCCCCGGTGGCCGCCGGGGAGCACCTCGACCTCCTCGCCCTCACGGAGAGTGCCGGACACCAGGGTGCCGGTTACCACCGTACCGAAGCCGTGCATGGTGAATGAACGGTCTACGGGCAGCCTTGCGATACCTTCAGCCGGACGGTAAGCCACCTCCCCGAACAGGGTCTGAACCGCTCCCAGTACCTGGTCCAGGCCTTCGCCGGACCGGGCCGATACCGGCACTACCGGACAACCCTCCAGGAAACTTCGCTTCAGAAGCTCCTTCAGTTCCATCTCCACCACTTCCCGCAGGTCCCGGTCGGCAAGATCGATCTTGGTCAGGGCAACGAAGCCGTGCCGGACGCCCAGAAGCTTGCAGATATGGAGGTGCTCCCGCGTCTGGGGCATCACACCTTCGTCGGCGGCCACCACGAGCATGACCGCATCGATCCCGGTGGCCCCTGCCACCATGTGCCGGACGAAGCGTTCGTGCCCCGGTACGTCCACGATGGACAGATGGCAGTCGCCTTCAAGGTCCAGGTCGGCAAATCCAAGTTCTATGGTGATCCCCCGGGCCTGTTCCTCCCGGAGTCGGTCCGGATCGATACCGGTCAGGGCCTTGACCAGGGAGCTCTTGCCATGGTCGATGTGGCCGGCGGTTCCCAGCACCAGGTGGCTCACGCCGGCCCCGGCTCCTCACCGCGCAACCGGCGCCGCACCAGGCCGCGGAATTCGTCCAGGTCGAACGGCTTGTGGATCAGCGGTACCCCGGCCTCGCCGGCCGCCTTTTCCGGTTCGCCGCTCACCGTGTCACCGGTCGTCATGAGCACACGGCCCTTGAGGCCCCGATAGCGTTGATCGATGGCATCACAGAGACTCTTCCCCCCAAGACCCGGCATCTTGAAATCGGTCACCACCAGGTCGTAAGCTCCTTCGGCCAGACGTTCCAGGGCCGCCCTTCCGTCGGTGGCCACATGCACCTGATGGCCTTCCGACGAAAGCATCTCGGAGAGAAGCTGGGCCACCGGCTGTTCGTCGTCCACTACCAGGATCCTGGCGCGCCCGGCAGGCCGGTTGTCGCCGCCCGGCCCGGCTTCGGTTGCGGCTTCCTCCCCGACATCGCGGCCCAGTGGGAGGCGGACGACGAATCGGGCGCCGCCGTTCGAGGCGGATTCGAATTCCACCGTGCCGCCGTGGGCCGTGATCGCGCTGTAGACCAGGGACAGGCCCAGCCCGGTCCCTTCCCCGGTCGCCTTGGTTGTGAAGAACGGATCGAAAATCCTGTTCCGTATCCCGGCCGGAATCCCGGGACCGTCATCCTCTACGACCAGGTGCGCTGCGTCCTTGCCGGCAAGAACGGTCCGGATCGACAGGTTGCCGCCTTGTCCTTTCTTCATGGCATGGTGGGCGTTGGTCACCAGATTCAACAGGGCCTGCTGGATCTGGTGGGCGTCACCGTTGAGATACGGCAGTTCGGTATCGGTTTCGCTCACGACCTGAATATTGTCCATCCGGAGTTGGTATCGCATGAGTGCAATGACCGACTGCACCAGTTCGTTGAGGGAATAGGGCTTCCGTTCCGGATCCCGCCGGCGTGCAAAAGACAGAAGGTTCTGTACGATCTTCTGGCAGCGCCGAGCCTCCTGGTCCATGATCTTCAGCCGGTTGGACAGTTCACCGTCTTCTTTTGCGGCGCCGGCCTGCAGCAGCTGGGCATACCCCAGGATGGAGGCCAGCGGATTGTTGAGTTCATGGGCCACACCTGAGATCATCTGGCCGAGACTGGACATCTTCTCCGCCTGTGAAAGCTGATCCTGCAGCCGGCGGCTCTCGGTGAGATCGGTAAACACGAATACCCAGCCTTCAATTCGTCCCCTCTCGCCTCGAACCGCCGAGGCGGTGACATTGAAGGTACCGCCATCGGGAAGGCGTGCTTCGGAATCGGCCGGCCGGCCTCCGGCCTTCAGGACCCGGTCGGCCATCGCTCCAAGGTCCAGGCCATCCAGGTGCCGCACCGAACGCGGTCCGCCGGCGAAGCCGAGCCGTTCCAGCAGTTCGGTGCCGGCCGGGTTGACGCGAACCGGCCGCAAGCCGGTGTCGGCAAGGATCACCGCCTGGGGCATGCACTCCAGAATGGAGCGGAAGCGGCCCTGCTCCGCTTCCTGCACGGTGAGGATGCGGTCGATGTGGGTGGACAGCTGGTTGGCCGCCCCGTAAAGCAGCCGGAAGCGTGCTTCCCCCGGCGGCGAACTATGCACCAGCGTCAGGCAGGCCACGGTCTCCTCCCGGCGGCGCAGCGGCAGCATCACCATGTCCTGTTCCCGCACCGAACGCAACGGCCAGTGCTTTTCGTCCCAGGAACCGAGGCGGTGGATGCTTATAGGGGCATCCTGGGGCAGAGTCGATTCGATGAAGCTGCAGGACTCGGAGGCTATCTCACGAAGCACCAGGCTTTCCACCGGCCGGAACTGGTAGCAGTCGACCTGCGGTGCACCGGAATCGAGCCTTACGGCGAGAACCAGTTCCACTTCGAGGCGGTCCTGAACGGTTTCGGCGGCGATCCGGAAGAGGTCGGAAACCGTGTGGGCCTCGGCAGCCTTCCGGCCCAGGTTCTGCAGCAGGCCGAGTTCCCGGGTCCGGGACTCCAGGCGCTGTTCCATCCTCGCAAGCTCGGCGCGGGCGGCGCGCCAGATAGCCAGTGCTTCAGCCACCGGAGCGGTTTCCGTCCCTTCCTGTTGCGGAATCCGGGATTCCCCGGGGCGGTCCAGCATGCGCCGGATCTCACGGGTCGCACTTTCCACGGAATGTAGTGCCAGCAGCCTGGACCAGTCCGCAGATCCGGCTCCGCCACGTTGCTTCTCAAGGTCGCTCAATGCCTACCCCATGTTGCGGAACTACCCGCTTAGGTAAGCATATAACGGTCCTGGAGTCCACGGCGATCGGACGCTGCCGTGGGCGGATCGGCGCAGGTCAGGGCGTGGAGACGCGGTCGGAAACCATGGCGTGCACCATGCGCCGCCGGGCGAAGATTTTGCGGAGCCGGGTCTTGGCCTGGCATTCGATCTGGCGCACCCGTTCGCGGCTGATCCCCATCTTGAGGCCGATTTCCTTCAGGGTCAGCGACTTTCCGGTATCAAGCCCGAATCGGAATCCGACGACGGTTCGTTCCTGGACACTGAGATGGTCCAGGGCTTCGGTCACCAGGGTGCTGGCCTCCTGCTTCAGGAGGTCGTCCTCGGCGCTGGTTCGATCTTTGTCTTCGAGGAAATCGGAGATCGGCGTTTCCCGGTCCTTCCCGACCTTGTCGTCCAGACTCATCTCCCGCATGTTGAACTGCAGGACCTGGTCGACCTTGGCCACGCTCTTGGAGAGCTGGCGGGAGATCTCGTCCCGCCGGGGCTTCCGCCCCAGAGAGCGGCGCAGGATCGCTTCCGCATCCCGGATTTCGCGGACCTTCTTCAGCTGGTAATTGGGAATTCGCACGAGGTTGGAATGCTCGCTCAACGCCTTCAGAACCGACTTCCGGATCCACCAGATGGCGTACGTGATGAACTTCGTTCCCTTGGAGGCATCGTAGCGGTGCGCCGCTTCGATCAGGCCGATGTTGCCTTCGTTGAGGAGGTCCTCGAACGGCAGGCCCAGGTTGCGGTATTCACTGGCAACCTTGACGACGAAGCTGAGGTTGGACTCGATCAACTCGTTGAGGGATGCCTTGCACCCGTTTCGAACATTCTCGGCCAGCACCAACTCCTCTTCCTTGGTCAGGAGGGGGTAGTTCCGTATCTCCGAAAAGTACCGGGAGAGGAGGGTCCCACGGTCGTTCTGAGTTGATTCCATTAAGCGTTCCTCATTTGCGGTGAATCTGCCGTGCGTTTCAACCGAACCCAGGAAACTGACCTTGACACCCTAATAAGGCAACCGTACATTGAGGCCGTTCAACATAGTGCGACTTCTTTTTGAACTAACAAGCCTGAATCAAAAAGATCAAGGCGCCCTGGAAAACGACAATATCGTGCTGCAGCATGACGTCCGCAGTGCAAGATGCACCCGGCGGGAGTTAGGTCACAAATGCAAGTTGACTTGATGCCGTGCTCATGGGTGTGGATAGTGTAGGGTTGTCTGTGCCTGGTGTCAAGAGTCGATTCCGTAAGAAACCCAGACTGTGTAAGGGTTTTCGTGGTTTTCTTTTTTAGCAGGGGGACTGCCGATGACACTTCGCCCAACTAGCAGAAGACAAACGATCTTCGTCGGTTCGAAGATCCGCCAGTTGCGCAAGGAGCGAAGGTTGACCCAGGCGGTCCTGGCAAAAAAAATCGGGGTCCAGCAATCGGACCTGTGCCGCATGGAGAATGGCGAATACAAGGTCGCGCTGGACACTTTGTTCAGGATTCTTGGTGTTTTTGGCATGAAGATCGGCGATTTTTTCCAGAATGACGAAGAACTTACGAAGCCGATGATGAATATGAATCAGGACCAGCTGCTCCTCGACATGATCCGCCGTCTGGACGGCGGAGCCCGGCAGGAAGTCCTGGATTTCGTTCGGTTCAAACTCGCCGCCCGGCGAGACATCTCGAACGGATAGGCTGGTCGTTGTGATCCAGGGCGACCGGCCGTCGCTGCCCCGCTCAAGGGAGTTTGACGCTCTGTCCGATAAGGGGCGTAAGGCGACTCTGCGTGGGGAGTTCGGTGAAGCCCTCGCCTGCTATTCGGAAGCGCGGAATGTAGCCGCCGGCCGGGGCATGCTGGATGCCGCCGACCTGAACATCGCCATGGTCCACCTGCAGATGGGTCACAACCGCAGGGGACAAGAAGGCCTGCGGGAGATCCTGCTCCGGACCGGGGCGCCCAGGATCGCGTTTTCAGCCTCTTACAACCTGGCTTCCAGCCTCAGGAAGCAGGGCCGCTACGACCGCGCTTTGAGCTACGCCGACCGGGCTCTACACCACGCCCGGAAGGTAGAGCTGCCTGATCCGCTCGCAGCGGTGCATTCCCTCTACGGCAACATCCGACTCAATCAGAACCACCTCAGCCATGCGCTTGAGGAATACGCCACCTCCATGAATTACCGCATCGCACAGGAGGGGGACACCAGGTACTCCCGGGCGATCCTGCTGGAGAACATCGGCTACTGCCATCTGCTGAAAGAAGACCTGGATACCGGAATCCGCAAGATCGAGGAAGCACTGGCCCTGGCCAGTGAGGTCGGAGACCGGCGCTGCATCGCCGAATGCCTCCAGGACCTCTGCTATGGCCACCTTCTGGCCGGCCGCCACGAACAGGCCGTTGCTATGGGTTGCAAGGCGCTGTCCAGGGCCGGTGAGAACGAGTATCACGATATCGAAAAGAACTGTCACTACTTATTGGGCGAACTGGGCTCCCGAACCGATAATATTGAACGAAGGGACGAACACTTCAACCGACTCCAGGACATGCACCCCGAACTCCCATTCCTTAAGGATTTTCTGTGCGCCGTCGACGTCACCAACTTTATTACGCTGAAGCGCTGAAGCGCCTGGCCCCGGCATGGCTGCCGGTGCTGTTCGTGGCGCTGACGCTGCCCTCCGTCCTGGCGGGGAACAGTTCGACGGTGGCTGGCGACGGAGTGGTGCACACCGTTCTTTCAGAGGCGTGGAGACAGGGTAACAATACAGGCGGAACGGTTCTTGTTCATGTCGCACAGAACCCCGATGGAACCGAGACCAGGCAGCCTGTCAACGGAACCGACAACTTCACTATCGAGAGAGATGCATTCATTGCGATCGATCCGGTCAGCAACCTGCCGGTCCTGGTCTGGGCGCAGGTAACGAGCCGAGCCACCGCGCTGTACGTCGCCCGCCTGGAAAGCGGTTCCTGGACCACACCCCATCTGTTTTGGGACGACGGTTCAACCAATCTGGATCCGAACATCGACATCCGGGACAACCTGCTCCATATAGTATGGAAGCAGGAAGGAGAATCACCGGTCCGCCTGCGGTTAAGCCTGGCCAGGGAGAGCTTTGTTCCGGCCTTCGGCCCTGAGTATTTGCCGACCGACCTGGCGGGGATCGCCCCGCCGGGAATCGACTCCGGCCCGATCGACTCCCCCGGCCTGGATCTGTCCTACTTCGCCTCGGTGATTTCGCCCCAGGTTCCGGACCAACCGGGGCGCATCATTACCTGGGGCATTCGTGACGAACCGGTACCTGTAGTCTACTTCCAGCCGTTCCACCTGCCGATAGGCATCCAGACCGTCCGGGAGCAGAACTCGGAATGGCTCGCAGGAACATTTGTGACGTGGTTCACGTCAGGCTCGTCGTTCTACTACACCACCTTCGACGACGGAAAGTGGGAAGAGCTGAAGGTCATCGATCTCGACGACGGCCGCAGTACCGCCGAAGCGCTCCTGCTTTTGCAGGACATGCTCCGTCGCTGAGCCGCCGGCGCAAACCGGTCAATTGACCCAGGGGTCCTGTTTGTCCGGCGGGATGACCTTGAACTTCCTGCGCTGGAACTTCCACTTCAATTCGCGGTAGAACTCGCCGAAGCGCCACACCCGTTTCAGGTAGAGGTACCCGACCAGACCGCCTCCCAGGTGCGCCACATGGGACACGCCGGTGTTCGGACCACCCAGAGCGGACAGGAATGCGATTCCGAAGGCGATCCAGGCGAAGGTCCTGACCTTCATCGGGAAGAACATCATGAACAGGATGACCCGGTTGGCGAACAACATGCCGTACGCCAGAATCAGGCCGTAGATGGCGCCTGATGCGCCGATGGTCGCACGGACCGCAGTCACGTCGGACATGATTCCGGTCAGTGCGACGATCACACCTGCGCCGGTGCCGCAGATCAGGTAATAGCGCAGGAACGCCCTGGACCCCCACTGCCGCTCCAATTCCCCGCCGAACATATACAGGAACAGCATGTTCAGCAGGATGTGGCTCAGCGCCACCGGAGAGTGCAAGAACATGTAGGTCAACGGCTGCCAGACCATGCCGCGGGTGATCACCAGCATCGGCGTCACGCCAAGCCAGGTCTCCATGAGGCCGGCGCCCCAGGACAGGGACGACAGGATGAACTGCAGAATCCAGACCGCCCCACAGATGATCATGAGGGTCTTCACCATCGGAGTGAGGGGCGGCACCCCGATCTGCACCCCGCCGGGTCCCTGAAAGCGGTTCGGCGGCTGTCGATAATAGCTCATGCGCCTACGATAGATCGGATTGTTCCGGTGGCGCAAGCTGCGTGCGGCTAGCGGATCAGTTCGGCGATGCCCTTTTCGGGGTCGACGAACAGCCAGAGAACAGGCAGATCGTCGATCACCCCTTTCTCGTTTCCCTTTTTTCCGCAACAGCGACACGGATCATGGAAGGCCGGTGGTTTGCCGCAACCGATAGTCTCCACCGCGCCGTTGATCCGCAGCTGCAGGTGGTAGCCCCACCCGCCATACTCGTTTCGGATA
>CALZKF010000027.1:0-998 GCA_945787955.1 uncultured Acidobacteriota bacterium
GATGACCGGCTGCCCGGTCCCGGACACCTTGGAGAGAAAGTGGGGAGCCAGCCCGTCCTTGGCCAGGGCCTGGAGCACCCGCGGTCCTCCAAGGGCGCTGCCGAAGCCGGACGACAGAATCGCTCCCCACATCCCCGGGTAGATTAGCCAGGCACCCAGGACCGCCACCCCGGTCCATGCCACCTGCCCCGGTTGGGCCATCTCCGCCGGACCCACCCGGCCGGTTAAGGACAGCAGGATCGGAACCGTGAGGTATACGAGCGCTCCGGTCCCGACCGCAGCAAGCGTCCCGATCGGGATCGATTTCCGGGGATCTTTCAGGTCTCCGCTCAGGCCGATACCGGCTGTAAAGCCGGTAACCGCAGGAAAGAACACTGCGAACACGAACCAGAACCCTCCCGGAGCGGTGCGGTACGTGGCCATGAGCTCCGGAGCCCGCGGGCTGCCGCCGACCACGCCGATGATCAGGGCCAGCAGGGAGAGGCCGACCGCCGCCATGATCGGAATCTGCATCCGCAGAGCAAGGCCGGCGCTCTTGCCGGAAACGGCCGTAACGCCGATCACAGTCAGCGCGGCGATGAGCTGGACGGTCCGCCCCGAAGACCCGATCCAGCCGGCGGGAAACAGGGTAACGATCGATTCGGCAAAGCCGTAGCTGTAGAAGGTGATACTCAGCGTACGGCACAGGAACAGGGGGATGCCGATCGCTCCGCCGAATTCCAGGCCGAGGCTGTGAGCGATCATGTAGTATTCGCCACCGACCCCGACCCGCATGTTGGTGGCGATGGCCGAGGCGCTCAAGGCGGTGATGGCGGTGACCGAACTGGCCAGCAGCACTATCAGGATCGTCAGCGGCAGTCCGACGTTCCCGACCACCCAGCCGAAGCGCAGGTACATGATCAGGCCGAGGATGGTCAGAACGCTGGGCGTGTAGACCCCGAGGAACGTCCCGAACTTCTCGGCACTTGCGGTCATCGGACCTTGTGCCGGGGAATCTC
>CALZKF010000027.1:1042-22053 GCA_945787955.1 uncultured Acidobacteriota bacterium
GATCTCCAGCGCCTTCATGGGCGAAGCAACAGCTATTCATCCGCCACCGCAACCGGCCCGGCAGGTTGGCAAGGATATCCCGATTCAGGCCGCCCTTGAAAGGGGAAAGAGCCGAGGCACTCGGGAAGCCGAACGCCGGGGTGGTCGGAACCTCCTGTATACTGGGATGCAGCGGAGGATTTCATGAGCGATTCCCGATCCGGCGAAGCCTGTGTCTTCAAGGCGGCCGGCGAGTTCGAGGCGCAGCAGATCAAGTCCTTTCTCGAGGCCCACGGCATCGAGGCGATTCTCCGTGGAGAGGCGCTGAGGAACACCCACGGGTTCACCCTCGATGGCCTGGGAGTCGTTCGGGTGGTTGTGGCCGAGAGTGATCGGGAGGCCGCCGCGGGACTGCTGGAAAGGGCGGAATCCGGGGAGATGGCCGTCGAGGACGAAGACGTTTCCTGAGCCATGTGACAACCGCGCCGATTCCTTCTAGAATCCCCTTTCCCAAGTTCCTTAACGGAACACCATGCGTCTCACCAGAGGTGGAAAAGCCATGAATATCGGCATTTTAAAGGAAACCTTTCCTGGAGAACGGCGGGTTGCGATCATACCTGCGGTCCTCTCCCAGCTGAGCAAGGTCGGCGTCAATGCCGTACTCGAATCAGGCGCCGGCGCAGCCGCCGGATACCCGGACCAGGCGTACGTGGACAAAGGCGCCCGGGTGGCCGGCTCCAGGAGCGAGGTTATCTCGTCCTGCGAGATCCTGGCCATGGTCCGAACCTACGGCGCCAACCTGGTAGCGGGCAAGGCCGACCTGGCCGAATTCGGACCCGGAAAAACGGTGATCGGCTCCTGCGATCCCCTGGGTGAACCGGGCGCCGCCAAGGAATTCGCCGCCACCGGGGCGAACCTGTTCTCCCTGGAACTGATGCCCCGGATCACCCGGGCCCAGAGCATGGACATCCTTTCTTCCATGGCGACTATCGCCGGCTACAAGGCGGTGCTGCTTGCGGCCAACCACCTGCCGAAGATGTTCCCGATGATGATGACAGCCGCCGGAACGATCAAACCGGCCAGGGTGTTCATCATCGGAGCCGGCGTGGCCGGTCTGCAGGCGATTTCCAGCGCCAAGAAGCTCGGCGCAGTGGTCGTAGCCTACGACGTCCGGCCTGCGGTCAAGGAACAGATCGAATCCCTGGGCGCCAAGTTCGTGGAGATGCCTCTCGAAACCGGCGATGCCGAGGACGCCGGCGGTTACGCCAAGGAACAGGGCGAGGATTTCATAAGGAAGCAGCGCGAACTGATGGCCAAGGTCGTTGCCGAAAACGACGTGGTCATCACAACCGCGGCGATCCCGGGCCGGAAGTCACCGGTTCTGGTCACGGCGGATATGGTCAAGGGCATGCAGCCCGGCTCGGTCATCATCGATCTGGCCGCAGAACGAGGCGGCAATTGCGAGCTGACCCGGGCCGATGAAGTCGTGGTGGAGCACGGCGTTACCATCCTGGGGCCGGTCAACCTCGCCACGGAGATCCCGTTCCACGCCAGCCAGATGTACTCGAAGAACCTCACCACATTCCTGCTCCACCTGATCGACAAGGAAGGCAATTTCACGCTGAACACCGACGATGAGATCACGGCCGGCACACTGGTCACGCGGGACGGCAAGGTCGTCCATCCACGCGTGCTCGATCTGCTGGGCGACTCAGGCGCCGGCGCTTAAGGCGGGAGGGATCATGTTCAGTTTCATAGCACTGTTGACGATTTTCGTCCTCGCGATCTTCATCGGATTCGAGGTCATCACCAAGGTCCCGCCGACCTTGCATACGCCGCTGATGTCAGGCTCCAACGCCATCTCCGGCATCACCATCGTCGGCGCCCTGATCCTGGCCGGCAGCACGTCCAATCACCTGGCCCAGGTACTTGCCGGCGTGGCGGTGGCGTTCGCCACCATCAACGTCGTCGGCGGCTTCCTGGTCACCCACCGCATGCTCGGCATGTTCAAGAAAAAGAACTAGGGGGCCGGCATGATTTCCTCGAACATACAGAACATCGCCTACCTCGTTGCAGCAGTCCTGTTCATCCTGGATCTGAAATGGATGGCCCATCCCCGCACCGCGGTGCGCGGCAACGCCGTCGGCACCCTGGCCATGGGCATCGCCATCGTGGCCACCCTCCTGGGCGACCCGCCGGACAACTGGACCTACATCCTGATCGGCGTGGGAGTCGGCACCTTGATCGGCGGCATAGCCGCAATCCGGATCAAGATGACTTCCATGCCGGAGATGGTCGGACTGTTCAACGGTTTCGGCGGCGGCGCATCCATCCTGGTAGCCGGGTCGGCCTTGATTGCCGCCTACAGCACCGTCATCAACGGGTCCGGCAGCGATGACATGCAGATGCTGATCGCACTTGTCGCGTCCGGGTTGATCGGATCGGTGACTTTCTTCGGGAGCTACGTCGCCTTCGGCAAGCTGGCCGAGTTCCTGGCGGTGAAGTGGAAACTCCACACCTGGCAGAAGATCATCAAGTACGGCTTCTCCCTGGCCTGTATTGCCGGCGCTGCGTGGTATGCATTCCCCCAGGCGATCCTGGCGGATGGCGCCACGGGCAACGACAAGCTTCTGGGTGGCGGCATCTTTCTTTGCGGACTGGTCATCGGCCTGGTCCTCCTGATCAAAAAAGATCGCTTCCCGGGCATGGATCTCCTGAAAGGGCTGTCGGCCATCGGGTCCGTCGCGCTGGGAGTTCTGGTCGTACTCAACCCTGAGAACTTCCTGCTGTTCTGGCTGCTGGTAGCGGTCGCCGGTGTTCTCGGCGTAATCCTGACCCTGTCTATCGGCGGTGCCGACATGCCGGTGGTCATCGCCCTCCTGAACTCCTACTCGGGACTGGCGGCAGCCGCCACCGGGTTCGTCATCAGCAACTCGGTTCTGATCGTATCCGGCTCCCTGGTCGGCGCGTCGGGGATCATCCTGACCATGATCATGTGCAAGGCGATGAACCGTTCCCTGACCAACGTCCTGTTCGGCACCATGGGCCCCACAGGCGACACGCCGGACGCCGACGAGGTCTACAAGACGGTCAAGTCCACTTCCGCTGAAGAGATCGCCATGCTGCTGGACGGCGTCCAGCGCGTCATCATCGTCCCCGGCTACGGCATGGCGGTGGCCCAGGCCCAGCACACCGTGCGCAGCCTGGCCAACCTGCTGGAAGAGAAAGGCGTCGAGGTCGATTTCGCCATCCACCCGGTGGCCGGCCGCATGCCCGGACACATGAACGTCCTGCTGGCCGAGGCCGATGTTCCTTATGAAAAACTCCGTGAGATGGACGACATCAATCAGGAGATGGAACAGATCGACGTCGCCATCGTGCTGGGAGCCAACGACGTGGTCAACCCGGTGGCCCGCACCGACCCGAATAGCCCGATCGCCGGTATGCCGATCATCGACGTGGACAAGGCCCGCAACGTCATCGTCATCAAACGCTCCCTGTCCCCCGGCTTCGCCGGCATCCCGAACCCGCTGTTCGCCGCCGCCAACTGCATGATGTTCTTCAACGACGGCAAAAAGGCGATCCAGGACATCATCCAAGCGGTGAAGGAAGGCTAGGGGCTCCATCCGGATGGAGATCCGCGCATACCGGCAGGAGGACCGGGACCAGATAATCGACCTCTGGACATGCTGCAACCTGGTGGTGCCGTGGAACGATCCGTTGAAGGACATCGAGCGCAAGGTTCGGACCGATCCTGACGGATTGCTGGTCGGCCTGCTAAAGGACCAGGTGGTGGGCACCGTGATGGTCGGGTATGAAGGCCACCGGGGATGGGTGAACTATCTGGCGGTCTCACCATCCTGCCGGGGACGAGGATTCGGCCGCGCACTCATGACATCGGCTGAGCGCTTCCTCATGGATGCCGGATGCCCGAAGGTCAACCTGCAGGTCCGGAGTGCCAACAACGATGTCGTCCGGTTCTATGAAGCGATCGGGTACAGCCTGGACGAGGTGGTCGGGATGGGAAAACGCCTTTGTTGAGACGACGGATAAGGCACCAGACCGGGCGCGTCTACCAGTTGTAGAACCCCCTGCCGGTCTTCTTGCCGAGCTTGCCCTCGGCAACCATGCGACGGAGGATCTCCGGCGGCTTGAACGCTTCGGATTTCAGTTCCGCGCGCAGGTGTTCGGCGATGTGCAGGCGGACGTCCAGGCCGACAAGGTCGGTAAGCCGCAGAGGCCCCATCGGGTGGCGGTAACCCAGGGTCATCGCCTTGTCGATATCCTCGGCGGAAGCGACACCCTGCTCCAGCATCCGCATCGCTTCGAGACCGAGAACCACGCCGAGACGGCTGGTGGCGAAGCCGGGCATGTCGCGGACCACGATCGGGTCCTTGCCGATCCGCCGGGCGACCTCAAGAGCGGCATCCAGGGTTTCGTCCGATGTATCGTCCCCACGGACCAGTTCCAGCAGCGGCATGATGTGCACCGGGTTGAAAAAATGCATGCCGAGGACACGGTCGGGACGGCCGGTGGCGGCGGCGATCTTACCGATCGGAAGGGACGACGTATTGCTGGCCAGAATCGTTTCCGAAGGCGCCGTACCGTCCAGCCGTTTGAATATCGACGTCTTGAGCTCCAGTTTTTCAGGAGCCGCTTCGATCACCAGATCGGCGACCCTGGCGGCGGCCTCGAGGTTTGCCGCCACTTCGATCCGGCCCAGCGTCGCGTCCCGCTCCTCAGCGCTGACCTTCCCTTTCTGAATCCCTTTTTCCAGGTTTTTTCCGATAGAGGCGATCCCGTTCCGGATCAGGTCCTCCGAAACATCGTTGAGCAGGACCCGGTACCCTGCGGCAGCCGCCGTCTGGGCGATACCGTGGCCCATGGTCCCTGCCCCGATCACCAGGATCCAGTTGATTTCCGCCATATCGACCTCCCGTCCCCACAGATTAGAAGCTGGAACCGGTTCGGTCAATCGGGACCTCTCCTGCTAAACTGTCGGTTCCCTGTCCTGCTGAACCCTGAACCGAGTTGGAGGCAACGATCCGATGAGCAGCAAGAACCGTCCCGTACAAAAACTCGCCGTGATCGGCGCCGGCAACATGGGCTCGGGCATAGCCCAGAAGATGGCCACCGAAGGGTACCCGGTGATCCTGGTGGACCTGGACGACGACAAGGTCGCCCGGGGGATGAACATCATCGAGACCACCCTGAAGGAAGGGGTGGAGCGGAGGATCTTCCGACCGGAGCAGGCCGGGGAGATCAAGGGCAGGATCACCGGCACCGCCGACTGGTCCGACCTGGCCGACGTCGACCTGGTGGTGGAAGCGGTGTTCGAGGACCAGGAGGTCAAGAGCAAGGCGATCGCCCGCCTTGAAGAGAGCTGCCGTCCCGACACTATCCTGGCAACCAACACCTCGTCGTTTCTGGTTACCGAACTGGCCGAGGGCATGGAACATCCGGCACGGTTCGTCGGCCTGCACTACTTCTACCACCCGGCAAAAAACAGGCTGGTGGAGGTGATCCCCGGCGAGGCGACCTCGGACGACGTCACCGCCCGGGCCTGGGCCCTGCAGGAGCAGATCGGCAAAACACCGATCTCCTCCGCAGACGCCTCCGGTTTCGTGGTCAACCGCTACTTCGTGCCCTGGCTCAACGAGGCGGTGCGGCTCCTGGAAGAAGGCGTGGCCGACATCCCGACCATCGAAGCTTCCTGCAAGAAGACGTTCCGGGTCGGCATGGGCCCGTTCCAACTGATGAACGTCACCGGCGTACACATCGCCATGCACGCCGCCAACACCCTGGGTGAGAAATTCGGGCCGTTCTACGCTCCTGCCAAGACCCTGAAGGACCAGGTCGCCCTGGGCGAGGACTGGGTGTTCGAGGGCGACGCCGACCAGTCGAAATTCGGCGCCATCGAAGAGCGGATGCTGGGAGCGGTCTGCTACGTAGCCGCCCAGCTGGTGGATGAGAAGGTCGGCACCATCGAGGACACCGATATCGGAGCCCGGGTCGGCCTGCGCTGGCCGATCGGGCCGTTCCAGATGATGAACCGGATCGGCGTGGACCGGGCGGCGGAACTGGCCGGGAAGATCGCATCGCAGTGGGATCTGGCCATGCCGAAAACCTTGTCCGAGGCCGGCGGCAAGCCTTTCGGCTTCCAACTGGTAAAAAGCGAAATCCGGGACGGCGTCGCCACACTGACCCTGAACCGGCCCGACGCCATGAACGCCCTGAATGAGGAACTGGTCGGCCAGCTCCACACCGCCTTCCGCAAGGCGGCCTCCGATAAGGCGGTTCGAGGCATCGTCATCGCAGGAGCAGGCAAAGGGTTCATCGCCGGGGCCGACATCCGGTTCTTCGTCAAGAACATCGAGAAGAAAACACTGGACCGGATCGTGAATTTCACAGAGGCCGGCCACGAACTGCTCAACGACATGGCGACCTGCCGGAAGCCGGTGATCGCACGGATGCACGGCCTGGCCCTGGGCGGCGGCCTGGAACTGGCCCTGGCCTGTCACAAGATCATCGCGTCCGAGAAAGCGGTGATGGCGTTCCCCGAAACCGGCATCGGCATCTGCCCCGGCCTGGGAGGCACCCAGCGCACCACACGGCGGGTCGGCACCGGCCTGGCCTCGTGGCTGGTGCTCACCGGCCAGATGGTCCCGGCCGGGAAAGCAGCGGCTATCGGCCTGGTGGACAAGGTCGTCCCCCACGGCGAACTGGACGATGCGGTGCTGGCGGCCATCAACGACGGCCCGGTCCATGAGCGGACTCCCGGAAAGGTCCCGGAAAAGTTCACATCCCTGGCAACGCTGTTCGACAAGGCGACAGCAGACGACCTGCTGGCCGGGAAGGCGTATTCCGGCGATGACCCGGCGCTGGCCAAGGCGGTGAAGAAGGTCGGGACCAAGGCGCCGGTGGCGGTAAGACTGTCCACGAAGATGATCCGGGAAGGGGCGAAGGGCAGCCTCAAGGCCGGTCTGGCCATGGAACTGGCCCACCTGACGGAAATCTTCTCCACCGCAGACGCCTACGAAGGGCTGTCCACCCTGGGACGGAAGCGGCCCGAGTTCAAGGGACGCTGATCCGGATGGACCGTCTCGTCAACTGGATCGCCGACCTGATGGACTCCATCGGGATGCGCGGCTCCCGGCTGCGCTGGAAATGGAGCCAGCGCCATCGCTCCGTCGGCGAAGGGAAGGCGGCGGTGGACATGGCGACCCGTGCGGTGCGAGGGAAGCACAAGATGTGCCCTGAATGCCGGGCGCTGATCCCCAAGGGGGCATCGACCTGCCCTGAATGCGGCGAACGCACTTCCGAAGTGTCCGGCCCCGGCGCCGGAAGGGCTCTGGCGGGCATGTTTCCCGGCGGGGTCAAGGTCACCTCCCTGATCCTGCTGGTGAACGGGTTCTGGTTCATCCTGATGGCGATGCGGCTGATCCAGCAAGGGGACGGCGGGTTCGGCTCGATCCTGATGTTCCCCGGAGAGTTCTCGGAGAGCCTGGTCCGTTTTGGAGCGCTGTATTCGCCGCTGATCTCCGGCATGGGCGATCTGTGGCGCCTGATCCCGCCGGTGTTCCTCCACGGCGGCCTGATGCACTTCGCCTTCAATTCCTACGTACTGATCCAGATCGGTCCGTTCGTGGAGGAGGAGTACGGCCGGGAACGGTTCTGGGTAATCTACTTCGGCACCGGAGTTCTGGGATACGTGGCAACCCTGATCTGGAAGACCCTGACTGCAGGAGGCGCCTTCTCCCTGGGAGCGTCCGGCGCAATCATGGGGCTGATGGGCGCCCTCATCGCCTACGGCATCCGTCGCGGGGGGCCGGCCGGAAAACGGATCAGGGGCCAGATCCTGTACTACGTCGGCTACATCTTCCTGATCAGCCTGCTGTTCCGTGGCATCGACCATGCCGCCCATGTCGGCGGCCTGCTCAGCGGCTTCGCCCTGGGCTGGGTGATCCCGTACGGCGTATTGAAGAGCCGGGGGTCCAAACTGTTCTGGGACTCCGCCGCAGTCGCCTGCGTGCTGGCGGTGGTGGTCGCCTTCTACAAGATCGCCACCCAGCTGCTCTAGTTTAGAAGAAGATCGAAATACCGGCGGTCAGACCGGTGCTGTCCAGGTCTTCCGTGCTCCCCGATCCTGCTTTCTGATCGAAGAACAGCCGGACGTTCAGCGCCGCCCTGCTCCCGGTCATCAACCGGACCCCGCCATAAACCGCCACACCGGAGTCGTACAGGTCTCCCAGATCGCCGGAGTACAGTTCCACCCGGCCTCCCACATACGGCACCAGCATGTCCGAGGCGATTGAGAAGTTGTAGTTGTAGAAACCACCGACGGCGATGCCGTCTACCGTGGAGCCGCCGTCAGGATCGTCCCTGCTGTAACCGATCACCGGCCCGGCCTCGTGATGGGGGGTCAGAACCCAACCCAGGGAGCCTGAGATGGTCACATTCGACCCGGCGCTGGAGTCCACCAGGGAAAAATCGAACTGCAGCTCCTTTGTGCCTTCTTCCAGCTCGTCCGCCGCGGCGTACCCGCACAGCAGCACGGCGATGACGAGCAGAGCCAGGGTCCGGATCTTCAAATGCATGGTCGTTTCCTTTCCTGGGCCGATAGCGGCCTATCCGGTAATAGTACTGCAATCACTGCTACACTCCTCTCCCGGAGAAAATAACATGCAACTTCCCCCATTCAACGAATACCTGGGCACTCAAGTGGAGCTGCGGGAGGCCGGCGAAGCCCGGGTCGTCCTGGACCTTAAGCCCCATCATCTCAATATGCGGGGCGTCGCCCACGGCGGTGTGATCTCCGCCCTCCTGGACACCGCCCTGGGCGGGGCGGTGATCGCGGCGATCCCTAAGGAATGGTGGTGCGCCACTATCCACCTGTCCATCAACTACCTGGACGGCCCCCGGGCCGGCCGGCTGGTGGCCGAGGGCAGAGTCACCCGGAGGGGGGCCCGGGTCGCCTTCGCCGCCGGCGAGGTCAAGGACGAGTCCGGCCGGCTCCTGGCCACCGCGGAGGGTTCCTGGCATCTCTGGACCCGGAAACCGGGGAACTCCCCTGCTCCCCGGAAGCCGTACGTCCAGGTGGAAGGGACCGGCGAGACGGTGGAGGTCGGCAAGATCCTGGCCATCGGCAGAAATTACGCCGACCACGTGGCGGAGATGAACGCGCCGAAGGCCGGACCGCCGGTCCTGTTCTTCAAGCCGGCCACGGCGGTGATCCACCACGGCGACAGCATCGTCCTTCCCAAGGGGGCCGGCGAGGTCCACCACGAGGTGGAACTGGTGGTTGTCATCGGTGAACGGGGGAAGGCGATCCAGGAAGTGGACGCTCTGAACCACGTCCTCGGTTACGCCGTCGGACTGGACATGACCCTGCGGGATATCCAGGACGAGGCCAAGAAGAAGGGGACGCCCTGGTCCCTGGCCAAAGGGTTCGACACGTCGGCGCCGGTCTCAAGGGTCATGCTGCGGGAGCAAGTCGGTGACGGTTCCGGCCTGACTATCCGGCTGACCATCAACGGCAAGGAACGGCAGGCGTCCAATACCGATCACATGATGCGTTCGGTGGCCGAACTGATCGCCTTCGCATCCAAAACCGTGACACTGGAGCGAGGCGACCTGCTGTTCACCGGCACGCCGGCCGGCGTCGGTCCGGTGAATCCGGGAGACTCGCTGACGGCGGAGATCGAGAAGATCGGGAGCCTGACCGTATCGGTGCGTGCCGAGGAGTAGTCAGGGGATCCTGTACACCAGGATCGAATCGCCGATCCTGGCGTCCGGCTCCCGGCTGTCCCGGAGATGGAAGATCCAGGTGGTCAGGAGCGGCGCCTCGAGGCGCTGGCGCAGTTCCGGACTGATGCGGTTCCGCTGCACCAACCAGTCTGCAAGGCCGGGGGTGTTATCACCTTCATCCCGCAGTTTGGCGCAATACCGGCTCCAGTTTTCCACCCAGCTTCGGCGAACGATGCCGGTGCGCAGCCCTTCCATGGCGAACTCACGATCCGGTTCCAGGTACGCCCCCTGCAGCAACGTCTTGCTTACGGCGAACCAGTCCCCGGAGGAAGGCCGCACCGGGGGATCGTCAGGCCGGAAATCGTGGATCATGACCACCTTGCGATAATCGATGCCGTACGCCCGGGGGTCGGCGGTCCCGAAATAGGCCAGGTCGACGCGATCCACCCCTTCCCGTTCCATCCAGTGCTGCAACCGGGGCAGGTCCTGGCCCCAGTCCAGGGAGGAATCGACGAACCAGCGTTCGCCGTTCTTCGAGCCTCCGGCCGGCAGGTTGAAGTACGACAGGTAACGGGGCGCCGCCAGGATCGAGGACAACGCCGCCAGGGCGACCAGAACCATCAGGCCGCGGCGGGCCATCGGCGTTCCGGCCCGCCGGGTCCACAGCGCAGCAAGGGAACCGATTGCCACGAACATCAAAGGGTACAGCGGCGCCAGGTGGCGGTGGCCGATATTCAGGTTCCCCAGAACCGCCACCAGCAGGTAGAACCCTGCGGGAAGCGCCAGGAACCAGCCGGTCAAGGACCGCCAGCCGGACCGCCGCGAGCCGACCACAGTTGCCCAGAGGAGGAGAGCGATGGTTGCCGGTGGGGTCTTGAGCAGGAAAGCGACAGGGAAGAAAGTCACTCGACCGGTGACCGCCAGTTCCCCATGGAAATAGCTCAGCCGTCTTACGGCGCCACCCAATGCGTAGGCCAGGCCGTACAGGTACCCCTCCGGCAACAGCCGGCGCCGGTTCAGCCAGGAGATAAGATCCCTGCCTCCGAACTCCTGCGCCATGATGGCGTCCCAAGGCAGGGAGTAACCGCCGTCGGGAACAGCGGCGTACCGCAGGCCGTAACCGGCCCATACCACCCCCCATGCAACCAGGATCGCCACCGCCCCGTGACCACCAAGCGCTTTCCAGCCTGGCGGTTCACCTTCTTCCCGGGGCAGGAACAGCCAGGCCATCCAAAGCAGGATCAGGATCGGCGGCAGGAGAACCGTGGAGTACTTGGTGATCAGGGCGAGCCCCAGGGCGGCGCCGACCAGGGCCGCCCGGCTTCCGGAGGGCCGGCAGGTATAGCGGTAGAACAGCCACAGGGCCAGGGTGTACCCCAGGGCTGCCGGCAGATCGGTGGTCACCAACCGGGTGTGGGCCAGCATAGTCGGCGAAATGGCGAAAATCGCCAGTGACAGGAGGCCGCCTGGTTCGCCGTACATCTCCCGGGCCCAGCACCAGATCACCAGCCCCAGAGCCAGGCCGAACAGCACCATCATGGAACGGGCCGGGAGGACCAGCCGCCCAGGGTCCAGTCGGTCTGTATTTCCGGGCCGGCCGTTGAGCAGTTCAAACCCGAAAGTCCACTGGTCCCCGCGCAGCCATGGACCGGAACGGTAGTCCGGCCGCTCCTTCCCGGACAGCCAGGCCGGGATCGCCGAAAAGGCTTTCACTATCGGCGGGTGTTCCGCGTTCATGCGCAGATCGTGCTTCTGGAGATAGGTCAGTCCTGCAGGGATGTGGGCGGTTTCATCGAAGGTGATCGATTCCAGCCTGAGGGAGACCAGCGCCGCCAGGGCGAAGATCAGCAGCAGGACCGCGGCGGCAACCTTGTGCAATATACCTTTACTCCAGACCGTCCCGGGCCGGACGCTCCAGGATTTTCGCTCCCTGGTCCGGCCGTTCGGTCAAACGCAGCGTCTCGGCCAGACGCAGTTCCAGGTCGGCCACCTGGTCGGAGTTTTCCTTTTTCGCCCTCTTGATAGCCTTGCGGAGGATCGCCGCCGCCTCGAACGGATTACCGCACGAGTTGTAATACGCCGCCAGTTTTTTCATGCCGTTCAGGTCGATCTTTTTACCGGCCAGTCCAAGGTATTCGTCGTACCCGGAAATCACGGCGTCCATGATTTGATTCAGCATCGCCGGGTCCGCGAACCCTGTGAGTCGGGTAATCAACCTGCCTTTCCCGTCCAGGAACAGGGTCGCCGGCAGTACCTCGGCATCGTAACGGGCGGTGAACACCTCGTTGGCATCAGCGTCCACTTTCAAAGGAATGAGCTTTTCCACCCGTTCCCGCACGGTCGGGTCGGACCAGACCTTCTCTTCCATGAGCTTGCAGGGCGCGCACCAGACCGCCCAGACATCAACCAGCACCGGGCGGGCCGCCTCGCCTGCCGCCTTGATCGCCTTCGGCACCGAATGCTCCCAGGTGATACCGGCCGGTTCTCCGGCAACCAGGGCGCTGGCCACGAAAAATGCCGTGAGAACGGCACCTATTCGGGCCGGTGAGCTCAGTTCTTTCATTCGCTTGCGCTCCTGTTCTCCATCTGCCGTCAATCTGGACATCGACACTCCACAAACGCTTCACATTCTAACTGTTCCGCCCGTGATTCCGATGTATAAGGATCAGGATTGCTCGAACTGTGCCGATCGGAATCCTCACCTTTGTGCGGCGGGGAAAATAATAATTCTCAAGGGGCTATCATGACATCAAAAACCAGACTGACGCTGGTCTCCAGCATTCTTTGCATCTGCCTAACCGGTGGCGCCGCTTTCGCGGATGTGCTGCCGTACGGCCTCAAAATCGAAAAAGTGCTGGACAACACCGCAGAGCTGGGCGACCTGGCCCAGGCACCGAACGGCGACCTCTGGCTTCTGGAGAAAACAGGTACCATACGCCTCTTCCGTGCAGGGGTGCAAGCCGCATCCCTGGGAGTAGCCGTGGACAGCTCCGGCGAAAACGGCCTCCTGGACGTGGCCTTCGCCCCGGATTACGCCGTGAGCGGCCTGGCGTTTATCTATTACGTCGATCCGACTACCCGCGCACGGGTGGATGAGATCTTCTCCAACGGAACCACCCTGTCCCTGGGCGCCATGGTGATGGATCTGGGGACGTTCGGCGGCAGCAACCCGGGCGGCGGCATCGAGGTCGGCCCCGACGGCAGGCTTTACGTCGCCACCGGCGATATGGGTACCGGCAGCAACGCCCAGAACGACGGCCACGTCGGGGGCAAGATCCTGGTCTCCGACCTGGACGGGTCCAACCGTTCCAACTTCTCCAAAGGGATCCGGAACGGCCGGGACCTGGCGATCCGACCCGATACCGGGCAGGTTTACGTGGCTGATCGAGGCGACGGCACTACCAGCGCCTACGATGAAGTCAACGCCGCCGTGGCCAGCGGCAACTACGGCTGGCCGACCGAAACCGGTCCCGGAGGCAGCTTCGACGATCCTGCCTGGAGCAACAGCGGTGACATAATCGAAGGCCTGGATGTGATCACCGGCACCGCACTGGGCAACATGGCCGGCTCCCTGGTCTACGCCTGCACCGCCACCAACCATGTCCACCAGTCCATCATGGCCGGGGACGGCGTCACCATGACCGCCGAGAGGACATTCTACGATCCGATCGGTGACCGTGACGGCACACCGGACGCCGGATGCCCGAACCAGGTCAACGCCCTGGCCGAGGGGGGCGAAGGCGCCATGTACGCCGCCAACACCGGCACCAACCCGGGCATCTACCGGGTCTACAACGACACTCCCGGCCCCCGGGAGGTCTCGGCCCCGGGCAGCCCGTTCCATCTCACCGTCGATAAGGATGGCGGCAACGTGCGGATCGGCTGGGAGAACCTCGGTTCCCTGGACGCCAACGTACCGGCCAGGAACGCCGGGCAGCACGCCACCCTGTATCAGGTCTGGGAAGGGAGTCTGCCGATCAGCGCATACGACCACACCGTACTCACCGATACCGACGGCCTGGCCGACGGGCCGGCGCGGCTTACCGCCTCGGTTGCGCCGGGCAGCGGTGACCACTACTACCTGGTGGGAGCCCAGGGCGACAACATGGAAGGCTCTCTGGGAGCCGGGCGGCCGGGATCGTCCGACTACTGCGATACCCTGGGCAAGGGCATCATGGAAGGCGATTGTTTCGAGAAGTGGGTCAACCCGTTGAACCCGACCGAGGAACTGTACCTCCAGGACCTCAACCCCAACTCTCCGACCTACCAGCAGATGCTGACCCTGTCCGATTTTCGGGGGAAGGTGGTCCGAATGGATATTTCCTCGGACAACTGTTTCTGGTGCAACGTACAGGCCTCTTTTATGCCTCCCCTGGACGTCAACTACCGTGAGCGGGACTTGAAGATCATCACCGTGTTCACCGAGCTTTACAGCTGGTCGGACGGATCCAACAGCTGGCCCACCAAGGCATACACCGACAGTGGCGCATGCGCGGCCGATATCGCGGTCTGGGCCGGTACCGAGGATGATGCGCCGATCGTGTGCGACTCCGATCTGAATGCCGACGGCATCGGCGACGTTTCGTGGCAGTACTGGCATTCCGGGGCCCTTCCGGCCCCCGACAACTGCGGCGGGACGCCTCAGAACTTCTATATCGACCAGGGCGGCACCATCTACGACTTCCTGTGCGGCGCGGAGACTTCCACCGCCGGCATGGAAGCCAAGATCATCAACGAGATCAACCCCGAGAGTTGCGAGTAATGAAGCCGATTATTCCTGTCGCCTTGATCGCCTGCCTGGTGATCGGGGTGACCTTTGCCGACGACACCGCTTCATCCACCGTCACAGACGACCTCCAGGGCAAGGACGGGGTCCGCATCCAGACCATGTGCACCCACTGCAACTCGTCCAACATCCAGGTCGGCGGCCTGAACCAGGATCTGGTACCGATCTACATCGCCGGCTACCCGATCCTGGGAGGGCTGGCGATTTCCATGGTGTTCAACGTCCTTCCTGCAGACGACATCGCCGATACCGACGTGAACAAGGGCCCCGGTGATGCGGTGGACCCTGCGGCGGCGGCCGGCGGCACCATCCGCCTGACAGAAGCAACGCCACAGGAGGTTCCCTGGCTGGATGTCGGCATCGAAGGTGGTTCGTACTCCCTCCGGGGGGCGTCATTGCGGGCGGCCGGACCGATAACCAGCTGGATGTCCGGCAGTGCGGTGCTGGGGATAACCGAGGCCGACCCGGTCGATGACGACCGGGACGGCTGGAACGACGTCGGCAGCCTGGACCGGGAGTACGCCAAGGCCAGACTGTTATTCGAGGCCGGCCGAAAGCATCGCTTCGATCTGGGCGGCACCTACATCGCCGAAGACACTCTTGAGGCCCGTGGAGGCTTCGACTTTTTTACGTACTTCGGCGGCACCGGCGATCCGGCCTGGACCCGGGAGGACACCCTCCTGGATCGGACCGAATACCGCGCCGGATGGGAATGGAACATCCCGTCCGGCGGGACGCTGGCGGTTCGGGGACTGAAAGCCGAACGCGATCAATCGGTCATGTCCCAGCAGACCGCGCTGGATGTGGGAGATTTCGACGACTTCTTCGAGCGTTTCCGGATCCGGGAGGAGAACTCCTGGGCGGCGGCGACCTGGTCCCGGGGACTGGGACTGAGCACTATGCTGCGTGCAGGAATCGAGAGCGACGAGCAGGAGGTCGAAGCGCTGACCCTGGAGCCGATGGAACCACCGGCCTCCGGGATCGACTACATCGAGCGGCAGTCGGCCTACGCCGATCTGGACTGGACCGTAATCCCGAAACTGGCGTTGCAGTTCGGCCTGCGGTACGACGACTTTGCCTGGGGCGCCAGGGAACTGGAGATCGAGAAGGACGACCAGGTCGTTTTACCCCGTTTCACCTTGCAGTACCTGCCGACACCGGCCTGGACATTCCGTTTCATCGCCGGAAAAACGGCGCGGGCGCCCAAGCCGATCTTTACCGAGGTCTGCTGCGGCCAGAAATACCAGCGCAGCTACACATCCGACCTTGAGACCGGGGTGACTTTCGGGCTGGAATCCGAGTTCCAGCCGTCCCCCGACCTGAGGATTTCGCTGTACGCCGCCCGCACCGAGTTCGACGACTACCTCATCAAGGTCGTGGGCTGGTCCCAGTTCTACATCCAGACCTACACCCTGGGGAACATTCCGGAAGCCAGAGCGGACACCCTGGAGATGGCGCTCAGCTGGTCGCCCAACCGGCGAGTCAGTTTCGACGGCAGCATCGGATCGCTGACCTTCCTGAACACCGGCGACACCGACGTGCTCTTCCATGTCACCCCGCCGTCGTTCAGCGACCCCCAGGACCAGATCGTGCCGATCGACCGAGTGCCGTACCAACCGGTGCGCACCGGCTCCGTCGGGATGAACCTCTCACTGCCGAAAGGGATCTCGGTGTCCGCCGGAGCCACCTTCACAGGCCAGATGCTGATCCAGCAGTACAACGAGGATCCGGGCGCCGCCCAGAACATCCTGCTCCCGGAGATGCGCACCAGCGACGATTTCTGGATGGTGAACCTGTCGTTCCGGGCTCCGATCGGGAAATACCTCACTCTGGAAGGAGGCCTGGCCAACCTGACCAACAAGCTCCAGACCGACCTGGGGGACCCGACCACCGACTACAACTGGGGCCCCTTGAACGGCAAGTCGTACCGCCTCGGTTTGAAGTATCATCTGGACCGTTAGGAGGTCCGGAACTCTGAAACGGTCAACGGCGCAGACCATCGACCGACGGGCCGGCCTCAGGGCCGGCCTTGTCATAGGTATGCTCGCCATACTGGCCGGGCAACTGATCGCCGGCATGACCCGCATGTCGGTGACCTCCGACGAGACCAGCCATCTCCCCGCCGGCTACACCTACCTGAAGACAGGCGATATGCGGCTCAACCCCCAGCATCCGCCGCTGATCAAGCTGCTGGCCGCCCTGCCGCTGCTGCCGCTGCAGCCGCTGAACCCGAAACTGGACCTGAATGATCCGAACTGGCTCTCCGAACCGCCCAACGAATGGGATTTCGGGGAGGAGTTCCTCCACAGCAACGATGTCGACCGTCTGCTGTTCGCCGGCCGGATGCCGATCGTGCTGCTCTCGCTGCTGCTCGGGTTGTTCGTCTTCCGTTGGGCGACCGAGCTGTTCGGGAACGCCGCGGGCCTCCTGGCCCTGTTTCTGTATGTCCTGAGTCCGAATATCCTGGCCCACTCCAGGATCGTCACCATGGACCTGGGACTGTCCTGCTTCTCCGTGCTGTTCCTGTACAACCTGTGGCACTGGACCCGGGACCACCGCCGCTCATCCCTGGCCTGGGCCGGAATCTGCCTCGGTCTGGCGCTCGCTACCAAGTTCTCGGCAGTGATCCTCATCCCTGTTGCGGTAGTTCTTGTCCTGGCAACCATGGACAGGAGAAAAAGGGAACTGGACCGGGTGGCCGGAGGGCTGGTTGGGCTGGCGATCCTGGCCGGACTGGTTGTCTGGGCGGCGTACCTGTTCCCGACCGACCTGTCGTTCTATCTCGACGGCATGTCCCGGGTCAACGCCGACCATGATCCGAACCGGGCCTACTATCTGATGGGTGAATTCAAGGTCGGAGGGTTCCCGCACTACTTCCTGATGGCGTTCCTGTTCAAGACTCCCCTCCCGACCCTGCTGCTGCTGGCGGCGGCGGTTGTCCTGGTGCGCCGCTACCGTGCGGAGCGCTGGACCGACGAGTTGTTCCTTGTCCTCCCCGCCCTGGCGTTTTTCATCGTGACTTCCGCCCTGGCCGACGGCATCGGCCTGCGTTACCTGCTCCCGATCTATCCGCTTATCTTCATTTTCGTTTCCAGACTTGCTCCTTCGTTTTCATCCGGACACGTTGTCCGTCTTGCAGGTGCAGCCTTGCTGTTGTGGTACGCCGCATCCGCCGCCTGGATCTTCCCCCACCACCTGGCCTACTTCAACGAAGCATCCGGCGGCCCGGCCAACGGGTACAAGTTATTGGGGGATTCCAATCTGGACTGGGGCCAGGCCCTGCCGCTTCGGAAAAAATGGCTGGACGAGACCGGCGCCGGTCCGATCCGGCTGCTGTACTCCTGGCACGGCCGGCCGGAAAATTACGGTATCGACCACGTTCGGGCCACCCCCAGGGACTGGTATGAACAGCCCTCTCCCGGAACCTACGTGGTCAGCACCTTCTGGCTGGTCCGCGGTCTTCATGAACACCGCACGAAAGACGTACCTACCGACTGGCTGGAAAGGTACGAGCCGGTGGACCGGATCGGGTATTCTTTCTTTGTGTACCGCTTTGGAGAGCATTGATGGCGTACGACCTGCACGGCAGGAATGTCCTGGTGACCGGCGCTTCGGAAGGGATCGGCCTGGCCACGGCGAAGCGGTTCGTGGAAGCCGGAGCCAACGTCTGGGCCCTGGCCCGCAGCCGGGAACGGCTGGAAGCGCTGTCCGCCGAACTGGGCGGGCCGCCGATGCTGGTCCCGGTAGCCGCCGACGTCTCCGACGGCCCGGCTATGGCCGAAGTGACCGGACAGGTCCTGTCGGAGCTCGGCGTGCCGGACATCATCGTGGCCAACGCAGGGATCTCACTGGACGCAAGGTTCGAGCACACTACCGACGAAGACCTGGAAAACGTCTATCAAGTCAATGTATTCGGCCTGGTGCGCTCCATCCGCCCGTTCCTCCCCGGCATGAAGAGCCGGGGCAGCGGCCGGATCATCCTCGTATCCTCGGTGATCGGCAAGCGGGGCATCCCGAACTACACCGCCTACTCCGGAAGCAAGTTCGCCCTCCACGGGATGCTGGACGCCCTCCGTCCCGAACTGGACGGCAGCGGCATCAAGGCCGGCATCGTCTGTCCTTCCTCCACGGAATCCGAACTCCGACACCGCATGAAGCGGATCGGACCTCGGCAGAGCGATACCCGGATCCGGAGCCACAGCGCCGAATCGGTGGCCGACGCCATCGTGAAGATGGCCCGGACCGGGAAACGGGAGATGGTACTCAGCTCCGAAGGAAAACTGATGAACTGGATCAACCGGATCGCACCGGGAATCATGGACCGGATCCTGGCCAGGGCGCTGGTGAAGTAGTTTCCTCGACGTCGGGGCTAATCGCCTTGCGGCGCCACCCTCCCCATGACGAACCGGGCCGGATCGTAGTACGTGCTGATGAAGGCGTTGATTTCGTCCAGGCTCAGCGCCGCAATCCGGTTCGGGAGCTGATCGAAAAAGCCGTCGGGCAGGCCGGCGCGGCGTTCCGATAGTCGCCGCCAGAGCAGTTGGCCGGCGCTCTGTCGGCCGAATGGCGCCCTCCCCAGGAAGTGACTGACCGTCTCGGCCCGCTCATCCTCGGTGATCCCGTCGGCGTGAAACACGCGCAGAACCTTGCGCATCTTCTCTTCGGCATGGGCGGCGTTGTCGGTCTTGGTAAAACTGCCCAGTACGAACGGCCCGGGGTCCACCCCTCCCTCCGAGCGGACGCCGGCGCCATAGGTCTCCCCTCCTTCGTGGCGCAACGCCACTGAAAGACGGGAGTAGAAATGCCCGCCCAGGACATGATTGGCCAGCACGAAAGCCGGGTAGTCCGGGTCGTCGTAGGTCAACGATTCCCGTCCCAGGCCGAAGTAAACCTGGGTCAGGCGGCGGACATGGGCTGTTGCGTCCTGGCGCTCTTCCCGGGGACGGATCGGAAGCAGCGCCGACCCAAGCTCGCCGCCGCCATCGGCCATAGACTGCGGAAGCAGGTCCCTTGCGACAGCCTCCGCCTCCTTCGGCGTCAGGTCGCCGGCAAGGCCGATAACCCGGCCCGGCAGGCGGATGAGCCGATCCCGTATCTTTCGCAACTCCACGGTGTCCGTCTCTACCCGCCGCGGTTCGTCGTAGGGACGGCGGCGGGGATCACCCTCCCGGAACAGCACCCGGACCATCAATCGCCGCCCCTGGAACGACACGTCGGTCTCCCTGGACTTCCATGACAGCGCGGCCTGCTGCTTCCAGCGTTTGACTTCCGACCGGTCGAAATCGTCATTGGCCAGCACATCCCGCACCAGTTGAAGAACCTCCGGCAGGTCGTCTTTCAGGCAGGAGGCGGTCAGGCTTCCGGCCCGGCTCCCCACCCCCAGGCCGATGCCTGCCACCAGTTCATCCGACCTGCGCCTCAATTCCGCGTCCGGATCGTAAAACGATGCCGACAGGGCGGTGGACAGGTCCTTCATTTGCCCCCAGGCCGACCATGTCCCCGCCGTGAACTCCAGGTTCAGGGAAATTATCGGTGCGCGGTGGTCCTCCACCAACAGCCCTGTGGTGTGCTCGTCAACCTGCCAGGTGTGGATCGGGAATCTGGGCTCGTCCGACGCGGAGGTGACAAGTCCGGCGGAAACCGCCGCAAGCAGCACCGGAAGGATTCGAACAATCGTTATCTTCATGATCAGTTCACCACCGGGTACAGCCACCCGAACGCCCGGATCAGAAACGGCACCCGCTCCGGCAGGATGTACAGGCGAACCGGCTCCGCCTCCTCCACGTAGGTCTTCCAGACCCTGCGAACGTCGCCGATGGTCACCGCCTGCAACCGGTCCACGTTCCGGAACGCTTCCCGGGGATCGCCCCGATACCATCGGGCCCGCCCGATACTTGACGCCAGACTTGCAGCCCAACTCCGGCTGCCGTACTCCGAGGCGAGAACCCGGCGGCGGGCCGATCCCAACCGTTCCTCGGTCAGGGAAGCGGATACCGCATCCAGGCTGCGCTCGATCTGGCGGAACGCGGTGTTCTTACGGCGGTAGGGCAATTGAGCGGCGTAAAATCCCAGGGCTCCACCGCTGCGGTTGATGAACATCTGCATGCCGGCTTCAAGCGCTTTGCCGCGATCCCGGACCAGGTCCTCTCGAAACGGGTTGGCGCTACCGACCAGCATGGTCTGCAACATGGACAGGGCGTCGGTGTCCGGATGGTTCATGGCCGGTACGGGGTAAAACTGGATCGCCGTTTCCACAGGCGGCAGGTCCTCCTTCAGGACGACCTCCTCCGGAAGTTCCATACCGATAATCGACGGGATCTCGACCCGATCCAAACTCCTTGACTCGAGTTTGCCGAAGGTATTTCGAACCGCCTCCAGCGTTTCCAGTGCATCAACCGGCCCTGCCACTACCAGGTGGGCGTTGGCCGGGTGGTACCAGGCGCTGTAAAAGCGGGTGCAGGACTCCAGCGTTGCGGCGGCGAGGTCCTCTTTGGTCCCT
>CALZKF010000028.1 GCA_945787955.1 uncultured Acidobacteriota bacterium
CAGATCCTCAAGACCGATCACGGGGGCCAGCGGATCGACGGCATGGCTTTCGAGGTCGGGGAGCCGTTCGAATCGTTCACCGTCGATATGGAAGCGGCGTCCTACAGTTCACGCCTCGCCAACCTGTTCGTCGAGATCCACCGGGACGGCCGCAAAATCCACGACGAGGCTATCGACCGCAACCAGTTGAAACAGTTTCGGGTCAGCGCCGAACGATTCCCGATGCTGATCCCCGGCGACGGTTACGTCATCCGGTTCGTCAGCCGCTCAGAGACTGTAACGCCCCGTTCGCTTTTGTCCCGGGAAGGGCTGAACTGGTTCGTCCTGGACATGGTGAAGAACTTCGCCCACTTCGAGCCGCTGGGACTGGTCCTGGTCATGCTCATGGGGGTGGCGGTGGCCGAGGGCGCCGGTCTGATCCCGACCGTCATGAGGGGAGTTGCGCTCAGCGTGCCGACCATGCTGATCATCCCGGTCCTGTTCGCCCTGGCCGCCTGCGGCAATATCGGGTCCGACGCCGGCATTGTGGTCATCCCACCTCTGGCTGCGGCGATATTCCGTCAGCTCGGCAAGAGTCCGATCGCCGGGCTCCTGGTCGGGTATGTCGGCGCCACCGCCGGCTTCACCGCCAACGTCCTGCCCGCCGGCACCGATGTGCTGGCGATGTCCCTGACCAACGCAGCCACCGGCGGCAATCCGGAAGTGAACGTTTTCTCCAACTGGTACTTCATGGTGGTTTCCGTCGTGTTTCTGTCCGTGGTCGGCACGTTCGTGACCCGGCGGTACATCCTGCCGCGGTTCGAGGTGACGGGGAAAGAGCAAACGATCGAGATTGAAAGGATCACCCCCCGGGAACGGAACGCGATGCTGTGGGCGCTGGGGGCGATCGTACTCGCCGTAGGCGTGTGGCTGATCACCATCATTCCGGAGAACGGCCTGCTGCGGAACCCGGACCCGAATCCGGCCCTGATCTGGCGGTCCAACTTCTTCAAGGGGCTGGTCCCGATCCTGTTCACCTTGTTCGTGGTCGGCGGCGTCGTTTACGGCAAACTGGCCGGCACCATCAAGCGGGCCGACGACATTGTCGGTTTCATGGCCGACTCCATGAAGCGGATGGGCGGCTACATCGTGCTCATCCTGGTGATCTCCCAGTTCACCGAGATGTTCCAGTTCGCCCGCCTGGACGAGATGATCGCCGTATCAGGCGCCAACCTGCTGCGCACCGTCGGCATGGAACAGTTCCCGATCCCGTTCTTCGTGGCGTTCATCCTGATCATCGCCATAGCCAATATGTTCATGGGGAGCGCATCGGCCAAATGGGCGATCTTCGCCCCGATCTTCGTGCCGATGTTCATGACCCTCGGCTACCACCCGGCGTTCACCCAGTTGCTGTACCGGCTGGGCGATTCCATCACCAACTGCGTCAGCCCGCTGTACCCGTTCTTCCCTGTGCTCCTGGGCTGGATCGCCGAGATCGACAAAGGCAAGGCCAAGGTCGGAACCGTGCTGTCCTACCTGGTGCCGTACGCCAACTACCTGTTCTGGGGCTGGATCGCCATGCTGATCCTCTGGTACCTCATCGGCCTGCCGGTGGGACCTGACAGCCCGATCCACCTGGCTGGATAAAATGGGGACATTCCACATTATGTTTAAATTCTTATCGGGATAGGATTCGTAGCGTAAGAGAATTAAAACATAATGTGCAATGTCCCCGTTTTTTCAGGGAACCAGGGCCCGGGTGGTGATGGTGAGGTCGACCTCTGCACCGTCTCGAAGGACCGTCAGGACGACCTCCCGGGAGGCGGTTTCGTAGCTCGAGTCCTCAGGGCAGGTCCGCTCCCACATCTTTTCGCCATCCCTGGCCAGCAGGACATCACCAACTTTAAGCCCGGCGGCTTCGGCTCCGGATCCGGGGAAAACCGCAACTATCGGCCAACCTTTTTTCTTCGGGTCGAAAGCGGCCCCTAAGCCATATTTCGGCCCAAAGCTCCTGGGCGTATCCAGCGGCCCGTCAAACCGCATCCGCCGGTTGATCTGGTCGAAAGTCAGAACGTAATCTCTCAGGATTTCCTGCCCGACCAGGCTGTCCCTTCGACCGTTTCCGACGCTTGCGTTGACAATCGGTTCACGAAGCTTCAAGGGCCCCAGTTCCACAATCCCTATCAGCCTGCCTGTCTCGACATAATGCAGACCGTTGATCTTGATCCGCGCCCCGGTTTTCCGGAGCGGTTCCATGAACCGGTAGCGTTTCGATCGGGAGAGTGACAACCCCCTGCTGGAGCCGGTGTCCACCAGAACCTTGAACTTGTGGTTGTCGATATGGGCGTCAAGGAAAGGACGTTTTTCCTTGCCGGTCGGTACGATACCGGGCCCTGCCGCCGGCAGCCTGCCAAGACCGACCCGTACTTCCTGTGCCGGGTAGTCATAGGTCAGCAGAACGTTTTTGAAAACCGGATGACCCACGATGCCCTCGATCCGCATGCCCAGGGCGTGAGACAGCTGGTCCATGGAACGGTAGAACCCGCTGAATTCGCCCTTGAACTTGTACTCACCGATGTTGAACGACCGGATCCGGTCGATGCTGCCGATGTTCTCGGCGATATGTTCCGACAGGACGGTGGACGCCGCACCGCTGTCCAGGACCATCGGCCAGGGCCCCTGGCCGTTGATGGAAACCTCGGCAATGAAGAAATCGCCGCACCGGGCAGTGGGCAGAACGATTTCGCCCGATCCGAAGGCGCAACCCGCCATCAGTGTGAGTACAGCCACCAGGATCAAGGTTGGTGTTTTTCGGGAATTCATATCCGAAGTATGCCACACGTAAAAGCCCCGCCGTGTTTCCACGACGGGGCATTGCGGATACTCAAAAAAGAGGAATGTCCCCTATTTTCAGCTGACGACACAGGTCTTGGTCCCACCCTTCCCTTTGCACCTGTCGGAGCAGCATTCGGCGTTGTTGAGGCATGGATCGCCTAGAGGTTTGCAGGCACATGCCGCATCGCCGGCACAATCACCATCGTCGCAATCGGTGGAGAGGTCGCAGTCGTTGTCTACTCCATCGGCGCATGAACCGGCTTCCGATACCGGCGGGCTGCCGCAATCGAGGGTGCAGTCGCAGACTTCGCTGGACTCGCAAACCGAGTCGCCACAGCTGGCCGGATCACCGCAATCCACGGCGCAGTTGCTTGTGTCTTCCGACTTCTCGCAGGTCCCGTCGCCGCAACAGTACCGGCTGTTCGGGTTGCCGGACTGCTTGCCGATGCAATCGTTGGGGCAGATGTTGCAGTCTTCGCCGGCGTCGCAGGTGCCGTTGTTGTTGCAGGCCAGCGGCACACAGACGTCGGCGCCTTCGTCGCAATCCTGCCCGGGACAGGGATCGTTGCCCGGCATGCAGCTGCCGGAACATGTCTCGGCGCCGTTGCAGAACAGGCTATCGTCACATTCGGGATCGGAGGTGCATCCACCACCGGGGACCAGGGTGTTCACGGACATCTGGCCGGTGCCGGCGTAATCCAGCCACGGTTCCAGACTGGACGCACTGGTGCCGCCGCCGGTCCATGACACGCTGAACTTGCCGTACCAGTCGGAGGTCTGGCTGGAGCACGAGGCGTAACCGCCGTGCAACTGGCCGATGACCTGGTGGTCCTGGTTGAACAACGGCGAACCGGAGGAACCGCCCTCGGTGGTGCCCAGGTCCCAGTCGGTCACCCGGACATGGGTGCCGTTTCCGGGAACCGTATTACTGAGGTACGAAGTCGTTGTGGTCGGATCGTTCTCGAAGCTGATCCGCTTCTCGTCCACGCTGGGATGATGGATCGCCACCGCCGAGGTCGCGTCGGCCCCGCTGGCGTTCCAGCCGGAGAAGGTAACGCCGAAGGAGGGATCCGGATCCGAGTCCAGTTCCATCAGGGTGAAGTCCGATGCACTGGACGATGCCCGGAAAAACGCGCCGGTGTTGAACTGGTTGAGGCTGCCGTTGGGCGTGCCGCCGCAAGTGCTGGTTTCATAGTTCCAGTACGCCACCAGGGAGGCGGCGGCACTACTGGAACTGTAACCGCAATGGTTCGCCGTCATGAAGAACGGCCGTTGGTCATTGGCGGTGTTGTTCACCATGAAACCGGTGCAGTTGCGGCTGCCGCCTCTGGAGATCACCGCCACGCTGGGAATTTCGTCCCGCCAGCCGTCCCCCTGAGAGCAAACCACGTCCACGTTGCAGGAACCGGAATTGATGGTGCCGCCGGTCTGGAAACCGCGGTAGCCGACATTGATGGAGTCCAGCTTGAGACGCAGGTCGTTGACGGCGTTCTCTGGAATAATCAGCTCAACCACGATGGAATCGGTAGTCAGCACCGGTGTCCACAGTTCACCGTGGGAGGCGTTATCCAGGGAAGTGAACGGCCGGATAGCCTGGGAGCGGTCGGCGCTGTAGATCGAGAGTCTGCCGCCTTCAGGCATAAAATAAGTTCGGAACCCCAGGTTCAGGGAATACATTTCCGGCGAGGTAACCCGCATCCGCCAGATCAGGGTGTCGTCGTCCACTCGCTCCCACAGGCCATGGGTATCCGGGGTGATCTGCACCAGGTTCGGGATCGCAAACCGTGGCGGGATGCCGGCTAATTCATCTGCATCGTCTTCAAGACGGGCCGCGTCCAGGTCGACGGCCGGAGCCACCTCCTGCGGCACCCGATCCAGCGGAACCAGCGCGGATGCCGCCTGAACGGAACAGACCGTCAGGAGGATGAAACAAAATAATGCGGCTGTTTTTTTCATGCTACGGACCCCCCCAGGGAAGAAGTGGCAAAGCAATGCCTGCTGAATATACTCCGGTTTTCACGGGCAGGAGCTTAAACTTGGGTCCTGATGTTGTTGCGCATATTGGCCGATTGCCTGGTACTGCTCCACGGATGCTTCGTGATATTCGTGGTTCTGGGAGGTCTGCTGGCTCTCAAATGGCCGCGGGCGGCATGGCTTCACGTGCCTGCCTGTCTGTGGGGCGCGCTGATCGAATTCCAGGGCTGGATCTGCCCGTTGACTCCGCTCGAGAAATGGCTGCGATCACAGGCCGGCCAGGCCGGGTACGAAGGAGGGTTCGTCCAGCACTACCTGGTTCCGCTGATGTACCCGGCAGGATTGACCGCGCAGACGGCGACTCTGCTCGGTATCTTCGTGGTGATCGTGAACGGCATCATTTACGCCTGCGTCGTCTTTTTCCTGAGCTTCGTTCGCGTCCCCAATCGCCAACGGAGTGGTGACCAAAGCTGCTATCAGGGCCGCAGAGGCGGCCGTGTGTTCCCACATCTTCCGGCCGTTCCAGGCTGCTGCTGTTCTGGCCGTACGACCCTTCTTCCAGGCTGTTGTTGGCAACCACTACGAAGAAGAGATTATCCAGACCGGACGGGTTGAACGAGGCCGCCCCCGAAATGCCGATGTTGCAGGCAGCATCGGACCAGTCGTACAGGGAGACATTGGCCAGGTCGCCGTAGTACACCGTGTGATCGGTGGCGTCACAGGCCGGCGTGTAGGTGAACTCGATCTCGCCGGTGCCTGTGTTCCAGGACGCCTGCACCTGGTCCCCGGGGATCTGCTGGTGGGATGCGGCGCCAGGGGTGCCGGCCGTCACCGACACGGTGGCGCTGGCGAACGCCATCTCCGCCGGGAAGTTCATGCCGGTGTTGGCCCAGGCGTCCAGCATGTTGATGCCCTCGTTGCCCAGGAATGTGTTGAGGCCGTCATTGTTCAACCACAGAAACTGGATGTACTCCCAGCTGGTGGACTGGTAGTACAGACGGACCTCTGCTGAAGCGGCTCCCGGCGGGATGTTGAAGTCCTGATCGTCCCAGTGCTGATACGCGCCACCCGGCCCCGGGTTGCCGTACTGGTCACTGGGGATAGGCAGGGCGTTGCGCTCGAGAACGTCGTCGTAGCGCATACCGTAGGGCGGTATGCGGTTGTCGTGGTACATGACGTTGTTCAGCACGAAATGGAACGATTTGAAGGCCGTTCCGCTCGGCTCCTGGCGCAGTTCGCCCAGGGTGTGGTCCACCGCGTCGGTCATACGGTCGTAGGTGATCACAAAGTTGTCCGGATACCCAAGGGAGGACAGCTGGGCCGCCCAGCCCTGGTCCATCCCCGGCTTCGCCTCGTAGATCACGGCGTCATCGATGTCGATGATCGATTCCACCTGGTGGACGGTGCCGTCCAGGTCCTGGACGGTGCGGCCGATCTGGCCGTACGCCCCCGATTCGGCGCCTGGGATCTCCTGGCCCACCGAATCGAACCATTTGACGTTGAGCCACATCCGCCGCCCTTCGGGATAGCCGGTGATCAGCTTGTGGCCGGTCAGGTTGGTGACCCGGACCGTCAGGTTATTGCCGTTCTGGGTCGCCGACAGGTCGGCCGCCCGGGTGAGCTGGTTCATCGCCCGCTGCTTGCCCGCCTGCATCGCGTTCCGTTTGTCGGCGTCCATGCCTCCGCCAAGCCGCAGGAGACCGTTGTCGTCCTGATAGGCGATGGCGTCGGCGATCCAGTAGCTGCCGCCCATATGGTCATGGCGCCCCAGGTCGGTCCGGATCGGCGTGCCGTTCTTGTCGCAGCCGACGCCGGTGGATGCGTACATGTGGCAGGTCTGGCAAGTGAAGTCCCGCGGCGTGCCGTCTTCGTAGTCGGCATCGAGCCTGGCGTCCCAGGCCCGGTGGTAGGCGACATCCGGCGCGCCGCCGATCTTCTGCAGGTCCGACGGCAGGCTCGGATAATCGTTCACCCGGGTCGTTGACCAGTTGCTGGACAGCCACTCGGTGTAGGTCCGCTCCACCACCCCGTACTTGTGCGGAGGATTGTTGAACGCCGCCTTGCCGTCCACCGGGGAGCCGAGAACACCGCTGAAGGTTCCCGGATCCAGCATGTTGATCATCGCCCCGTTATTGTGGGCCAGGTCCCCTACTGCCGGGTTGCTGACGTCGTGGCAGGTGCCGCACATCTTGGCCTGGCGGAAGAATGAGGATCCGAACGCTGCATGCTTGGCCTGTTCGTCGCCCTCGGCGTACGGCCCCAGGCGGGTGCCCTGGCTGTTGAGGACGTACATGGCGCCGCCGTTGTAACCCTCACCGGTTCCTGGATCGTACGCCTCGAACGGCGCGTTCTGCTCCTCCACGGTTCCAGCCACGTTGGTCGGCTGGTCCGGGTCCACCATCAGGTGGCAGAACTCGCACTCTACGCCGCGATCGTCGGATGTCGCGAGACCGCTGGCGTCAGTTGGCGTAGACCGGTCCTGCGTCCATCCTCCGGTGCTGTGGCATTTGATGCACAGGTCCCCGACGCCGCCCCGTGCGTCCGGGTCGGTGCCCGGCAGGAAGTCCTGCTCGGCGATGGCGAGGGTCGCCCAGAACAGCGGGTCCCGTCCGGCGTTCCCCATCATGCTGCCCTCCCAGCCGAACCCGGGCTCGAAGTCCGGGTTGGTGGTGCCGTAATGGCAGCTGCAGGAAGCTGAGAATCCGGCAACTTCCAGCGGCTGGGTGCCGGGCATCTTGACTTCGTTGGGCACGGTGGGCGCAGCTTCGACACGGGGCGTCAGAGCGACCAGCAACAGGATTGTTGTAACCATGACGAACATGGCGAATGCGACCTGCAGGGCACGTCGATAGGATTGATGGAGATCGTGATGCGAAGACATTGTCTACCCCTCCTTGGATACAGTTCCAGGTCATCATCATTTACCGGGAAAGAGGGGTATAGGCAATACCTGGTACAGGATGAAGAAGATAGATTAGATCCATTAATTAGCAGAAGCCGGATCAGCCGTGCTGTTTGCCCGCCGTCTCGATCCGGGCCCAGGTGTCCCGCAGCGGCACGGTGCGGTTGAACACCAGACAGCCATCGGATGAATCCTTGATGTCCTCGCAGAAGTAGCCCCGGCGCTCGAACTGCACTCTCTGCCCCGGCCTCGATTCCGCCAGGCTCGGCTCAAGCTTGCATCCGGTAAGGACTTCCAGCGATTCCGGGTTCAGGTTGTCGTGGAAATCGTGCCCTGCTTCATCGACCTGGTTCGGATTTTCCCGGTTGAACAGCCGGTCGTACAGCCGGATCTCCGCATCCACTGCGTGATCCGCCGAAACCCAGTGCATGGTGGACTTGACCTTGCGGCCGTCCGGGGCGGTCCCGCCTTTCGTATCAGGGTCGTACGTGCAGCGGATCTCGATCACGTTGCCCTGATTATCTTTAATCACACGCGTACAGGTAACCAGGTAAGCGTAACGCAGACGGACTTCCCTGCCCACGGTAAGCCTGTAGAACTTCTTCGGCGGATCCTCCCGAAAGTCCTCCTGCTCAATGTAGAGTTCCCTGGAAAACGGCACCTTGCGGCTGCCGGCGGACTCGTCTTCCGGATTGTTCACCGCCTCCAGCCACTCCACCTGGCCATCCGGGTAGTTCTCGATCACTACCTTGAGCGGGTTCAGCACACCCATGACCCGGGGGGAGCGCAGGTTGAGGTCTTCCCGGACCGCATGTTCCAGCTGTGCGACGCTGACTACGCTGTCCCTTTTGGCCACGCCGATCCGTTCGCAGAAGGTCCGGATCGCCTGGGGCGTAAATCCCCGGCGGCGCATGCCGCTCAGGGTCGGCATCCGGGGATCGTCCCAGCCGGAGACCCTGCCCTCGCTTACCAGGGTCAGCAGCTTGCGCTTGCTCAGGACGGTATAGCTCAGGTTCAGTCGGGCGAATTCGATCTGCTGGGGGTGGCAGGGCACGTCCAGGTGGTCCAGGACCCAGTCGTATAACGGCCTGCGGGCCTCAAACTCCAGTGTGCAAAGGGAATGGGTGATGCCTTCGATGGAATCGGACAGACAGTGCGTGAAGTCGTACATCGGGTAGATGCACCAATCGTCGCCGGTGCGGTGGTGATGCGCCTTTTTGATCCGGTAAATAGCAGGATCCCGCATGGTGACGTTGGGAGCGGCCATGTCGATCTTAGCCCGGAGGGTGTACCGGCCTTCTTCGAACTCCCCGGCCCGCATGCGGCGGAACAGGTCCAGGCTCTCCTCCACCTGGCGATCCCGGTCCGGACTGTTCCGGCCCGGTTCGGTCAATGTGCCGCGGTACTCCCGCATCTCCTCGGCGCTGAGAGAGCAGACATAGGCGTTCCCTTTCCGGATCAGTTCCTCGGCAAAGTCGTACAGGCGCTGAAAGTAATCCGAGGCGTAATACAACCTGTCTTCCCAGTCGAACCCGAGCCAGCGGACGTCTTCCTGGATCGAATCGACGTATTCCACCTCTTCCTTGGCCGGGTTGGTGTCGTCGAACCGCAGGTTGCAGGTGCCGCCTTCGTTTTCCGAGGCGATGGCGAAATTCAGGCAGATCGCCTTGGCATGCCCGATGTGGAGGTAGCCGTTCGGTTCCGGTGGGAACCGGGTAGCCACCCGGCCGCCATGTTTGCCTGACGCCAGGTCCCGGGCCACGATCTCCCGAATGAAATCGAGGGACCGGCTGTCGTTGTTTTCGGCCATGGTCACGATCCTCTGCGGGAAAGCGCTTCACTATATCGGATTGGCAGATCGTCTGCATTGCCCGGTACCAGAGCCGACAGCCTGTAGACAAAAACAGGCCGGGGACTCTGATCCCCGGCCCTTTCGGATCCAGCAAGGGTAGTTCGGATTCGGGGCTCAATACCCCTGGCTTGCCGCCACCATGTAATACTCGTCCTCGCGCTGGAGAACCTGCAGCGGCAACGAAGCCGACCGGATCTCTTCCGTATTGCGCCCCGGTCCGTACAGCCAATAAACGCTCATGGACTCTTCCCTCGGCCAGGCGTACGCCACCAGCCGGACATGACCATTCCCATCGGACTTGAGTACCAGGATCGGGTGGATCGACGCCTGTTCCTCGCTGTGGGCGACGGTGCTCTGGAACATCCCGAGAGGCATGCCGTCCACCTGCAGGGAGTGCAATCCCGAAACCGGGTTGTAATCCCGGACGTAACAGAGCTTTACGTTTCCAGGCTCATGGATGCTGCCGTCGGGCATCTCCATCTGCCACGGAATGTCGGCTGATACACAGGTGCCGCCGGACCCGGACCAGGCCGGCGATGCCGCCAGCAGTGCCAGAACCAGCCACAGCAGGCTTTTTTTCTTGAATACGTTCGGTTTCATTTCATCCCTCCAGTCGTCATCTCATTGGGGTTCTAATGAGACTAACGACATGGAGGGCGGGACCGCACAGAAGTCGCCCGGTATTGTTCAGTTGGTGGATCGAGCGTGGGCTGTTTCGGCCTCCGGCGTATCCGGCCGGGTTTCCCGCTTCCCGGACACCAGCGCTTTCAATTGGGCGCCGGCATCGTCGAGGAGGGTGTAGAACAGCGGCACGACAATCAGGGTCAGGGTGGTGGAGCTGAATAGGCCGCCCACGAAGGTCCGGCCCAGGCTGGAGTACGGGATGCCGACGAAATCACCCTTGCCGAACGCCATCGGGAGCATCCCCATGATGGTGGTCAGGGCGGTCATCAGGATCGGGCGGAACCGCAACCGGCCGGCTTCCAGGATCGCGTCGTGGCGACCGATGCCGGAAGTACGCAGCCTGTTGATCAGATCGACCAGCACGATGCCGTTGTTCACCACAACCCCGGCCAACAGGATCAGGCCGATGGCGGCCATCATGTCCAGCTTGGAACCGGTAGCCCACAACAGCCAGAACACCCCGATCCAGGATAACAGGATGGACGGCATTACCGAGAACGGCAGCAGGGCGCTCTCGAACAGGAACCCCATAATCAGGTAGATGAACACCATGGCCAGCAGCAGGCCGAACATCATGTTGCTGTTGTCCTGCTGCTCCCAGCGCCGGGCGGACCCGAAATCCCAGCTGTAACCCCGGGGCATCCCCATGTCGTTCATGACCTGGGAAACCTGCTCCCGCAATCCGGCCACCGAGGTCCAGGTTGTGTTGAGCTTGATGTTCAGGGAGGTCCGGCGATCTTCCCGACGGATATCACCGAACCCCCGGGCTATGGACAGGTCGGCCACCGCATCCAGCGGGATCCGGACGCCGGAGGAGGATCGCAGTTCCAGAGCGGACAGGTTGCCGATCCCGCGGCGGTCCTCCTCGGAATACTGCACCCGCATTTCGATCTCTTTCTCGCCGGTGCGGTACCGGGGCAGCTGTTGTCCGCGCAGGGCGGAAGCGACCGTGCCCGATACGATCTCCGGCGCCACGCCGTACTGCAGGGCCCGCTCACGATCGATCCGGATCCGCAGTTCTTCCTGGGCCGCCTCCAGATCCGGTTCCACCGAGGTCAGGCCGGGCAGGACCCGAAGGCGCCGCTCCGCCTCCTCGGCAATGCCGGCCAGGGTCGGGGTGTCCTCTCCTCGCAGGGTGACGTTCAGGGAAGCGTCTTCACCGGAGCCGCGCTGCCAGTTGACGTACATCTTGACGCCGGCTGCTGTGGGCGCCACCGCCGAAAGCCCCTCGATCACCTCTTCCACGGTGACGTCGGTATCGGTGACGTCCTGTAGCAAAACACGGACCATGCCCCGGTTCCGCCAGAACCGGGTCTGAAGGTGGCGGATCGCAAGCTCTTCCCGTTTCGGTTCGAAGGCTGCCTCCACCTTGCGGAACCAGTCGTCGGACTGTGCCATGCCGAAGCTGTTGGGCAGGTTGAACCAGAACCGGACCTGGCGGCCGCCGCGCTGGTGCCGGCCCTGGATCTGGACTTCGACCTGTTTGAACGGCCACATCCAGGTCACCAGCAGCGTCAGCATCACCAGGAGAACGGTGACGCCCCTGAATTTCAGCGTCACCGACAGCATCCGAACGTAGAGCCTGTGCAGCCGGTCCATGACCTGATGGTAGAAACGGTCGGCCAGCCTGGCGATCAGTCCAGGTTGCCTGTGATCCCGTTCCGCCTCGGACCGCAGCAACAGGGAAGCGGCCAGCGGCAGGAACAGCAGCGCCACGATCAGGGAAGCCAGGATCGCTACAACCACCGGCAGGGAAAGCTTCAGCAGGAAGAACCGCATCATCCCCGCTTCGCTCATGATGATCATCGGCAGGAACACCACCATGGTGGTGACTGTCGCCATGGTCAACGCCAGGGCCATCTCCGATGCGCCGGCCAGCGCCGCCTCCCGGACAGGCCGGCCTTCCCTCCGCAACCGGTCGATGTTCTCCACCACCACCACGGCGTTGTCCACCAGCATGCCGGCGCAGATGATCATCCCCATCATGGTGATCAGGTTGATGGTTGCACCGGAGAAATACATCACGATCAGACAGACCAGGAGGCTCAGCGGGATCGAGAGTGTGATCAGCAGGGTGACCCGGATTCGGCGCAGGAAGATGTACAGGATCACCACCGCAAAGATCGCACCGATGATGCCGGTGTCCCGCAACTGGGAGATCGAGCTCTGGATTACGTCACCCTGATCGAACAGGATGTTGTAGCCTCCGGCTCCCACCAGGAGCGGTTCGTCCTTGAACAGCTGATCCAGTTCGGCCTCCACCGCCCGGCTCACCCCCACGGTATTCGCTTCACTCTCCTTGAAAATCTCGATGGAGGCGGCCTGGCCGCCGTCCAGCCGGCTGACACGGTCATCCTCAGGGTGGTCGTATCGGACCGTGGCCACATCCTTGAGTCGCAGCCCGTCGTCCCGGATCGGCAGGTTCTCCATCTGCTCGAGAGATGTGAACCTCGCCACCGAGCGGACCAGCATCCGGCGGCCGCCATCGTCCACGTCTCCGGAGGCCATGGCGAAATTGGCCCGGGACAGGGACCGGGACAGGTCCCGCGGGGAGACCTTGTGGGAGGCCATGGCGTCTCGATCCGGCTCGATGAAGATCTGCTTCTCACGGACCCCTTCCAGGTCGACCTGGGCCACACCGGCCACACGCTCCAGACGGTGCACGACCTTGTTGGTCAGAACCCAGTACGGATCGTCCATCCCCGGGGGGAGGGAGATGCCTATGTTCACCACCGGCTGGCTCTCCGGGTTGTGGCGCCGGATTCGGACCCGTTCCACGTCGTCGGGCCAGGCGGTCGCCTTGAGCCGCTCGATCCGGTCGGCCACCGCGTTGTAGGTCTCCTCCATGTCCACAAACGGCTGGAACTCCACCCAGCACCGGCCGGAGTCGGCGGAGGCCCGGCAGTTCACCGACTGCAGGCCCCGGATGGTGTAGAGCGACTCTTCGAGGGGGAGGATGATCAGCTCCTCAACCTCCGTCGGGTTGGCCGCCGGATACGGTACATGGATGCTGAGAAACGCCGGGTCGAAACCGGCCGGCATGAGCTGGAGCGGCAGGCGGACAAAGGCGACCGCTCCCAGGAGAAAAATCGCCAGGAGCGCCATCAGGACGGTGACCGGGCGGTTCACCGAAATCCTGGGCAGGAAGCCGTATCCGCGGTCCTTCATGCCTTCCCCTTCACCCCTCTACCCCCTGATCATACGACGATTTGCCCGATCGGGATTCCACCAGGGCGTACAGGGTCGGCAGCACGATCAGGGTCAGCGCCGTGCTGGACACCAGCCCGGCGATCACGGTCAGCGCCATCGGCGTGCGGATCTCCGCACCGTCCCCCAGCCCTGCAGCCATCGGGAGCAGCCCCAGGACGGTGGTGGCGGTTGTCATCAGGATCGGCCGCAGGCGCACCGAACCGGCTTCCACCAGCGCCTCCTCCATGGCGATGCCCCGCTTCCTGAGAGTGTTGATGTAATCCACAAGGACGATGGCGTTGTTCACCACGATCCCGGCCAGCATGATCATCCCCAGGAACACCACTACCGACAGCGGGATCGACAGGCCGACCAGGAGCACCACGACGCCGAACATCGCAAGCGGCACGGTGACCATGATCAAAAGGGGGTGCAGCAGCGATTCGAACTGGCTGGCCATGACCACGTAGACCAGGAAGATCGACAGGGACAGGGCCAGCCACAAGGATCGGCCGGAGCGCTCCATCTCCTGGACCTGGCCGGCCAACCGCCAGTCGGAACCTTCCGGCCAGTCAAGGCCTGCCAGCCTGGTCCGGATCTGGCCGCTGACCTCCCCCAGCCCGCCACCGGCGATGTTGGCCTGCACCAGTGCGGTGCGGCGCTGCCCCACACGCCGGATATCCGCCGGGCCTGCTGCGATCTTCACGTCGGCCACCGCCCCAAGCGACACCGGGACCTGGGCTCCGGGGTTGACGACCATGTTCGCCAGCTGACGTACCGTGGTGCGATCGTCTTCGGACAGACGGACCATGACGTCGATCCGGCGCTCGCGCTTGCGGTATTCGGTGGCGGTGGAGCCCCGCACCTTGGTACGGACCAGATCGGCAACCGACTGCAGGTCCAGGCCGAGTCGTACCAGCGCCTCACGGTCATAGGCGATCTGCACTTCCGGGCTGCCGGGACGGGCGGAGCATTTCACATCGGTCAGACCCGGGATCTCTTCCAACTCGACTCGCACAGACTCCCCCAGGAGCCGCAGCGTATCCAGGTCATAGGTCTCGACCTCGACCTCGATCGGAGTCCGGAAGGAGAACAGCACCGGCCGGGTGATCTTGGCCTGCAGGTCCGGAAAGCCTTTGAGATGGGATCTCAGGTCGGCGATGACTTTCTCCTCGCGCAGCGCAGCCGCACCGCCGGACCCGGCATGGGTCAGGCTGGTGACGATCCGGGAGAGCATCGATCCGGATTGCTCCGAACCGAGCATCACCGAGATCCGGGCGGTGTGCTCCCCTTCTTCCGGGTCACTGTCCCCTTCCGGATCGGCGCCGATTTTCAGGACCACCCGCTCCACACGAGGGTCGTTTACCGCCACATCTTCCAGGGGAGCGATCAGCCGCAGGGTTTCCTCCAACGGCGTGCCGACCGGAAGTGCAAGTTCCAGGTCGAATTCGCTCTGGTGCACTTCGGGGATCAAAGCGGTGTCCAGGACCGTGAATCCGAATACTGTCAGGCCAAGGCAGATCGCCGCCAGGGCCAGGACCTGGATCTTGTTCCGGAGCGCTCCGCGGATCACTGCCGGATAGATCGCCTGGACCTTTCCGAATACGAAATCGAACGCTTTCAGCAACGGCCAGAGAATCCAGCGCAGACCGATCAGGAAAAATTTGATGAGCAACACGATCGGTGCGCCGACTGCCACAACGACCCAAATCAGAAGCCGCCAGCACGATTCCATCACCAGGAGCGCCGGTCCGGCCAGCAGGGATAGGGCGGTCGATCCCACAACCGCCTTCGCGGTCTTGCGCGATCGGAGCCTGAGCACCAGGTCGGTGGCCACGGCGATCAGGATCACCGCCACGGCCACGCCGAGGATCACAACAAAAACCGGTGACGCGTCTCCCAGCCAGTCCAGGAAAGTCCGGCCACTCTCCTCCTGACCGCCTCCGCCCATGCCGGTTCGGCCTCGCATGCCGCGCCCCCCTCCCATGCCGCGAGGGCCGCCCATACCACCTGCCATGGCAGGCGCTTCCGGACTGTCCGGCCGCAGGAGCCAGCTCGCCAGCAACAGAAACGGAAGGAAAGGCAACACCCCGGAGATGATCCGCGCCATGCGGCTGGAGGAACCTGGAGTCACCATCTGGAGGCTGCGGAACGTGACCGCATCCACCATCCTTCGGAACAGGGGGACCGTCCCGGTTTTTGATGCATCTCCAACACCGGCGACTTTTGCCACCAGGGCCGGGACCAGGAAGATTGAAACCAGGAGGCTGGCGATCAGGGCGAATACCACCGTGAGGGCCAGATCGGAGAACACCTGCCCCGCCACCCCTTCCACGAACACCATCGGGAAGAACACCGCGACGGTGGTCAACGTCGATGCGATGACCGCCGTACCGACTTCCGAGGTCCCACGGGCAACGGCGCGGTGCAACTCGTCACCTTCGTCACGACAACGTGCGATCGATTCCACGACGACAATGCCGGAATCGACCAGCATCCCGATGCCGAGAGCGAGACCTCCCAGGCTCATGATGTTCAGGGTCAGGCCGGTCAGGTTCATCGGCGCGAACACCGCCGCCACCGAGACCGGAATGGCAACGGAGATCACGGCGGTGGTTCGGAAATCCCGCAGGAAGAGGTACAACACCAGGATCGCAAGCAAACCGCCCAGCACCGCGGTGTTGATGACCTCATCCACCGAGGCCCTGATGAACGTGCTGCGATCGGATACGATCTCCAGGGTCCAGCCCTCGGGGAGATTGTCCTGAAGCTCACCCATGCCCTCCTTCACCGCCGCCGCCATGGAAACGATGTTGAAGTCGGCTTCCTTCTGGAGCTCCAGTTCCACCGCCTCGCCACGACGCATTCGGGTGATCACTTCACGGTCGGCCCAGCCGGACCGCACCAGACCGATGTCCCTGAGGCGAACGTCCCTGCCCTGCACCTGGGCCACGACAAGCTCTGAAATTTCGTCCAGATCCTGGAACTCGTTCACCGTCCGTACCAGGTAACGGGTGTCCCCTTCCCGGATGTCGCCGCCGGCCAGGTTGACGTTCTCCACCGAAAGCCGGCGGACTACTTCCTGGATCGACAGCCCGGTGCGGCGCAGGGCGCCCTCGTTCAGGTCGACGGAAACCTGTTCCTCCAGGCCCCCGAGAACCCGGATGGAGGCGACCCCCTCCACCTGCTCCAGGTTCCGTTTCAGTTCCTGTTCACCATAGGTCCGCAATCGTTTCAGGCCGGCAGGCCCTTGATCCTCTTCCCGGGTCGATGCCAGAACCATACGGATCACCGGGTCCAGGGACGGGTCGTACCGCAGGATCAGCGGCTTGTCCGCCTCGTCCGGCAGGAACACGCCGTCCAGCCGTTCGGTGACCTCCTGCCATGCCTCACTCATCCGGGTGTCCCAGGTGAATTCCAGGGTGACGTCCCCCAGTCCGGCGCGTGAAACGCTGGACAGGCGCACCAGGCCGCCGACCACCCCCAGCGCCTCTTCCAGCGGCCGGACCACGTTCTCCTCCACCTCTTCAGGGGCGGATCCCGGGTACTCGGTGCGGACGGTCAGTGAGGGGTAGGAGATATCCGGCATCAGCTCCACCGGTAACAGGCGGTAACTGAAAACGCCGAACACCACGGCAGCCAGGGTGACCATCAGGATCGCCACCGGCCGGCCGACTGTGGCCTCGAACATGCCGAAACGCTGGTCCTGCTTCACGACTCCCGCTCGCCGGTTGTGACGGCACTGCCGTCCTTGAGAGCGGACTGGCCGACCACCACGATGACCTCGCCCGGCGCCAGCCCGGCGGCAACCTCGGCCCGGGTTTCGTCCTGGTAGCCAAGCTCGATCCTGCGACGCCCGGCAATACCGTCCTGCACGACGAAGACGTGAGGCTGCTCGTTGTCGTACACGATGGCCCGCTTTTCGATGACCACCACATCCTGATGCCGGTCCAGCACCAGCTGGACATTGGCGAACATGCCGGGGCGCAGGTCACCGCTCTCTTTCAACCCGACGGTAACCTTGACGGTCCCCGACTGGCTGTCCACCATCGGCGAGATCCGCAGGATGCTGCCGGCGATGCGGCGATCACCCAGCGCCGGCGTGTCAAGGAAGGCCGACTGGCCGACCCTGAGGCTGCCGAGGTACTTCTCCGGGATGAATACCGGAGCGACCAGGGATCTGAAATCGACCAGGCGGTAGACGGAATCGTTCTCCCGGACCAGCTGCCCGACACGGATCTCACGTGTGACGACAGTGCCGGAGATCGGCGAAAGAATCCGGGTGTGCTCCAGGTCCAGCTCCGCCTGCTGCCAGTCGATCTCGGCCCGGGCCAGATCGAACTTGGTCTGCTGAAAATCTTCCTCCGCGATCAGCTCTTCCTTCACCAGGTTCCGGGCCCTGGCGAAGTTGGCCTGCAGCCGTTCGAATTCGGACCGGGCCCTGCGCTCCGCCAGTTCCAGCTCCTCGTAATCCATCCTGGCCAGAACCTGGCCTTTCCGAACCCGGGCGCCCTCTTCCGCCAGGACCTCCACCACCACACCGGTCGCCTGGCTGACCACGTCCACCGCTTCCTCGGCCAGCAGGGTGGAGCTGCCGTCCAGGAACGCTTCCATGTTGTCGGTGCCGATCACGACCGTTTCAACAGGCACCGCCGGCTGAGCGGGACGATCCGGCCTGCCGCCCTTGGTTCTGCCGCCCTTGCCTTTCGTCCGGTCCTTGGTGGTGGCCTCGGCCGCCTGGTCGCCTGCCTCCGGCTCCGCCTCGCCGGAACTGCAGGACATGAGTCCGGCGGCCGTCAGCAGCAGAATCGCAAGAGACAGGAAAACAGTTCGCACACGTTGGTTTTTCATCATTTTTTAGAGAGTCCCGCGCCCTGATCGGTTACAGAAATTCCCGGTTTTGCAAAAAATGATTATAAGGATGGGCCGGACAGGTCGCTAGTCCCTCGCCTGACAGCCTGTCGGCTTCCCGGTATAAAGTAACCTTTTCGCAAGTACCAGGCGGTGCCATGGGCAGATACTGGCAGATCTTCGTCGACGGCTACACCGGATACGCGAACTATTTCTGGACCGAAATCACCCGCCCCGGACTCCATAACTACTTCTACTGGCTGATCGCCGTCTCCCTCTTTTTTTTCGGCCTTGAACTCCTGCGCCCCTGGAGGCAAAACCAGAAACGGTTCCGCAAGGATTTCTGGCTGGACGCCTTCTACATGTTCTTCAATTACTTCCTGTTCTCCCTGGTCATCTACAATGCGACCTCCGACGTCGCCGTCCAGCTGTTGCATGACTTCCTTCGCATGTTCGGGATCAGGAACCTGGTCGCCATCGAAATCGATTCCTGGCCGGTGTGGGCGCAGCTTGCGACCCTCTTCGTCCTCCGCGACTTCATCCAGTGGAATATCCACCGTCTCCTGCACCGCGTCCCGTTTCTGTGGGAGTTCCACAAAGTGCATCACTCGGTGGAGGAGATGGGGTTCGCGGCCCACCTGCGTTACCACTGGGCCGAGAATGTCGTCTACCGCGCCCTTGAGTACATACCACTCGCCTTGATCGGGTTCGGCATCGATGATTTCTTCTTGGTCTACATGTTCACTTTGGCGGTCGGCCACTTCAATCACTCCAACTTCACCATCCCGCTGGGTCCGCTGAAGTACATCCTCAACAATCCCCGCATGCACATCTGGCACCATGCCAGGACGCTGCCCGAGGGTGCGCCGTACGGGGTCAACTTCGGAATCACGCTGAGCCTGTGGGACTACCTGTTCGGCTCCGACCACATCCCCGGCGACGGACGGGACATCGAACTCGGGTTCCACGGGGACGAGGATTTCCCTGCCGGATTCGTCAGACAGAACCTGCACGGTTTTTAATCGAGCATCTCCGGGTCCGGGTCGACCCCCAATGCATCGGCCACCCGGTTGATGTAGTTGAAATACGCCGCCACCTGCACCGTGCCGTGGATCTCTTCGTCGGTGGCGCCGGCCTGCTGCAAACGCCGGACATCCTCACGACGGCATGCCGCCGGTGTCAGAGTCAATTTCCTGACGTAATCCAGCAACAACCGCTGCGGTTCCGTGAGTGCCGGAGCAGGGTTTTCGGATGTCAGAATCTCGAGTTTGTCTTTGGGAGCCTCAGCCCGGAGGTCCGCTAGGTGGGCCTCGGTTCAGTAATGGCAGTGGTTCAACCTGGAGACGGTGACCGCCACCAGTTCCCGGAACCACCTTGGAAGCGGCGAGCTCTCCCGGGTCGTAACCTCCTGGTACATCATCATGGATGCCTGCAGGATTTTCGGCTCCAGGGACATCAACCGGACGATGCCGGCCACCCGACCGGCCCGTTTGACAGCGGCCCGGTAAACACCGCCGAGGCGTCCCTCCGCTTCGTCATCTCCGATCGTACGAATCCACGCCATGATCAGTCTCCCTTGTCGGTCTCAGACCGCAGCAGAACTCCGGCCTGCTCCTCCGCGATACGCAGGACGGCGTGGGCGGAGAGGCCTCCCCACCCTTTTTCTTCCGCCATGCGAAATAGTTTCAGGACCGGTTCCAGCACTGTTTGGGATACCCCTTGCGCTGCTGCCAGGCGATCGACCTCTTCAAGCTCCTTGATCACCATGTCGATCCTGTGGCCCGGGGACCAGTCGCCCCGGAACGCCGAACCTGGCAGCAGTTCGTCCACCACTCGATTCTGCGCCGTGCCCGAATTGAGAGCGCTGCAAATCAGGTCCAGGGAGAGCCCGGACCGAACTCCAAGAGCCAGTGACTCCCCGACAGCGACGGTGATGATGTGGGTCACTTGATTGTTGATCAGCTTGACGACCTGTGCCTGACCCACCCCGCCGCAATAGAGCAACTTGTCGGCAATGATGTTCAGGATCGGCCGGGCCAGATCGAAGTGATCGGCGTTGCCGCCCACAAGCAGGGTCAGGGTCGCATTTTGATCCACAATCGCTCCGCGACAGAGCGGCGCGTCCAGGTAGCGGATCTTTTTCCCTGCCGCCGCGGCAGCGATGGTACGGACGCAATCCGGACCGACAGTGGATGATTCCACGACCAGGGACCGGGGGTTCATGGCGGCAAGCACCCCTGCATCGCCAAGGAAGACCGCTTCCACATCCTCAGGCCTGGGAAGGGCGGAGATTATACAATCGACCTGCCCCGCCAATTCATGGAGTGTTTCGGCGCAGGCACCGCCGGCGTCAACAACCTGGGCGGTCTTTGCCGGATCCTGATCGTAGACCAGCGGCGCATTTCCGTAACGCAGGAGCCGTGAAGCGAACGTCCGCCCCAGTGTCCCGCAACCGATGATGCCGATCCGATTCAACTCTGGATCGGGCCGGCTCCACAGGTTGTGTCGTCACCCAAGGCGCAGACCACGGCACGACCTTCGATCTTCTCGGTCTGGATCACTTTCGGTCGATAGTATTCTTTCTTTTCATCCTGTTTGTCCTGCTTCTTCTCTTCCATGTTTCTCTCCTGATCCGCTGGAAAGAGATCTGTCCCGACAAGTATAAGTCGAAACCGGCTCCGTCTACTGATGCTCCGGCCGCAGCAGGTCGTTCACCGACTTCACAGGGCTGAATGTCGCGAGTGGGACCTCCACGAATACCGTGTTCCACCCGGCCATGGCGCCGTTCCACAGGCCGGGGCGCTCCAGCACCTTCACCGGTTTGCCTTCGGCGGTCTTGCTGGCGATCAGGCTTGCCCCCGGATCGACGAACTGCAGCAGATCGTACGATTTTTCGTTGCGATCCCGCACGCCGCAGACCAGGTCCACCGGGTTGAAGTGGGTCGCCGCCGCCAGGTGGGCCTGCTGCTCCGGTGAGTCCGGATCGATCTGGGCGGTTTCAACGATCTGTAACGACGGCCCTCCGCCCGGGCCATCCACCCAGAACGGGCCGCCCCCCGGCTCCCCGGTGTTTTTCACGACGCCGCAGACCCGCAACGGCCGCCGTAATCTTTCCAGCACCCTCTCGTTCGATGGCGCAACCTGAATACCGAACCGCTCCGCGATAATGCGGGCCGCTTCTTCGACGGAACCGGCCTCATTCTTTTCCACACGCTCCTCGAGGCGGAACAGTTCCTGCTGCAGCTCCAGGAGACATCCTCCCAGCGCCTTCTTCCAGAGCGTCACCACGGGGAGCAACCGCTCCGGCTGGACGTTGTCGATGTTCTTGATGAACACGATGTCCGCCTTGAGATCGTCCAGATTCTCGATCAGGGCGCCGTGGCCTCCGGGGCGGAACAGCAGGTTGCCGTCCGACGCGCGGAACGGCAGGTTGTGCGGGGTCACAGCCAGGGTGTCGGTGGACGGTTTCTGATTGGAGCAGCCCATGTCGAACTGTGCCGTGAACCGGTTCATATACAGCAGGCCGACGTCACGGAAGTGGGAGGTGAACCCTGTCAGGTGTTCGGGAGAAACGGTGAAATGCATGCGACAGACGCCGTGGCTGTCCCGGGTGTAGGAAGCGGCCTCCATGACATGCTCTTCGAACGCGGTCCGGCTGCCGGTGTCGTAACGATGGAACGGCAAGAGTCCCTTGGGGAGATCGGCGTACCTGAGTCCGTCTTCCGACAGCAGTGCCTGAACAATCGGCCGGTAGTTCCCGGATTCCAGCAGGCTTTCAAGACTGCTCCCCCCATAGGACAGTTCTTCGAGGAGATCCTGGTAGAAGGCGAACCGGGACAGGCCGCCGATGAACTTCCCCAGCTCTTCACCGTCGCAGCCCTCACCGTGCAGACAGGGAAACAGATCCTTGAACATCCGTGTGGCGGCGCCGGATGCCGGAACGAACTTTGTGATCCGCCCCGCTTGCGCTGCTCCATCGTGCAGCTGCGCCAGCCGGGGTAGATCGGTTTCGGACAACTGCAGGATGCCGTCGCCTGCGGTGCACGGCCTCAAAACCTGTGCGAAACCTGGAGGGTTGCGGTACTGCTCCAGCTGGCGTCCGGCTTCATGAAGGCTGATTTCCCGACGCTCCAGCTCTACCAGGTCGTCATTGTTGAACGGATCCACCGACCGTTTACCTCACCAGCCAGAGATAGGCGGCAATCGCCGAGCCGATCATGGCCAGGAACGGCGGCGCCACCAGGAGGAACAGTCTGAGGCCACCTACCCAGGCAACCAGCACCAGTTTCACCGCCATGTTGGAGAGGAACCCCAGGAGGATTGCCAAAACGGCTGTCGGAAGGCTTAGGTCACCGCTGCCGGCCAGGGTCGCCATCGCCAGGGAGACGGCATGGAGGCTGGCTGCGCCACCCAGAACAGCGGTCCCAAGAACACCCGAAACGCCCAACAGCCGGCTTGCCACCGAGGCGACGACGAACACGACCGCCAGGATGCCTGTGAAATTTATGGAGCTGCGCAGCGCCAGCGGGCTTTCGATTTCAAGAGCGTCGCTCTCCTTCTGCATTCCCGGCAACAGCATCGCCGCCAGGGTCGCGACGATTCCGGTAAGGACGGTGGCGCCCAGGACACGGCCCGTCGGTTCTGCCAGCGGAGCGAAGGCCAGGGCGATCACGATCAACTGGGAGGCGGCGGACGAAACGTTGGCCAGGACGATACCTGTCGCCACAGAGCCCCGAACGGTGTTGTCCTTCCTGGCGATGTGGCTGAGGGTCAGGGTCGCAGCGGTGGAAGAGACCAGGCCACCGAACAATCCGGAGGCCGTCATGCCCCATTTGGGGCCCAGAATCCGGACAAGAATATATCCGCCGAAACTGATTCCGGTCATGAGCACCAGGATCAACCACAACCGGGCCGGATTGACCAGTTCCCACGGGTCCACCGGTCGGTCGGGCAGCAGAGGAAGCACGACGAACGCGATCACCATGAAGGTCAGCGCCGCGGACCATTCCTTCTGTTTGATGCCGGCCTTGACGAACGCCCGGATAGTCGGTTTCATCGCCAGCAGTACCAGGGTAACCACCCCCAGCAGCACCGCCAGGGCCATTCTTGTGACCGAGAGGAATCCAAGGACGAAGGTGACCATCGCCGCGACTTCGGTGGTCACGCCGATCTTGGCCTCCCCGCCGGTGATCGGCGCCTTCAGGAAAACAGCCAGGACGAACGCCACAACGAAGAACGCGATGGCCGCCACCACGACGGTCTGGTTGATCTGGGCTGCCGCAGCGCCCATGAAACCGAGCAGGGCGAAGGTCCGGGGGCCGAACGGCCGGGAGGACTCGTTCTCGTTCCGGGACCGCTCCCGTTCAATTCCGATGAGCAGGCCGATGGCCAGGGCCAACAGAAATGGTCGTACTTCTTCAAACATGGCGCCCACAGATTGTGCCATACCATGACTGGAGTCAAGCTCTGGAGGAAGGCGGAACAGACCGGGCGAACCGGACGTTTCCCGGGTGTTCCATCTGCTTGCAGCGCCTGGATGAGCCCACCCTGGAGACCGCCATGAGCTAATGGGGACATTGCACTTTATATCCAAATTCTTAAAGCCGATCATTGATCGCCGTTACGCTCCCGCTCGCTGTTAGAATCGGGCCATGGTTGTTGATGCGTTTCTGAGGCGACGGATAGCCGTGTGGTCCGGCCCGCGCAACATATCCACCGCGCTGATGCGCTCGTGGGAGAATCGAGCCGACACGTCGGTCTGTGACGAACCGCTCTATGCACATTATCTGAAGGCGACAGGTCTGCCCCATCCGGGCCGGCAAGAGGTTATGGCCTCACAGGAGAACGACTGGCGCAAGGTGACGGCTGCTCTAAGCGGTGAAATTCCGAGTGGGAAAAAGTACTTCTATCAGAAGCATATGGCCCACCATCTGCTCCCCCAGGTCGGGCGAAAATGGCTGATGAAACTTACCAACGTCATCCTGATCCGTGATCCGGCGGAGGTATTGACCTCCCTTATCAAGATCACGCCGAACCCGACGGTCCTAGAGACGGGATTCCCCCAACAGTGGGAGGTTTTCAACTGGCTGCAGGAGAGTACAGGTGTGGACCCGGTTGTCATCGACTCCCGGGATGTTCTTTCTGCGCCTGAACGACATCTTCAGGCTCTGTGCTCAGAACTGGGAGTCCCGTTCGACCCGGCTATGCTGAGCTGGCCGGCCGGACCGAGGCCGACCGACGGTGTCTGGGCAAAGTACTGGTACGCTGAAGTTGAACGATCTACCGGGTTTGCGCCGTACCGGCCGAAACCGGATCAGGTCCCTGCCGCACTGCAGCCGGTGTTGAATGAGTGTCAGGTGTTCTACGAACGGTTGGGTGCACACAGACTAAGGTCCGACTGAACAGACGCAACCCGGGGGTATTTTCGATGCTGCAAACCTACGACGAAAAAAACCGAGACATCATCATCAACATCAACGGCGATCTGGTGCACCGGGACAAGGCCGGGATAAGTCCGTTCGACTCGGCGGTACAAGGCGGCGATGCAGTCTGGGAGGGGCTGAGGCTGTACGACGGCAGGATCTTCAAGCTCAGGGAACATCTGGCCCGGCTGCGGTCATCGGCCAAGGCACTGGCGTTCGAGACAATCCCCGACGATGACGAACTGATCCGGGAGATCCGCAGCACCCTGGAAGCGAACGGTATGCAGGACGGCGTTCATATCCGGCTCACCCTGACCCGGGGTGTGAAGATCACCTCGGGGATGGATCCCAGGCTGAACCAGTCGGGCCCGACGTTGATCGTCCTGGCCGAACACAAGGCGCCGGTGTACGACACCTCGGGGCTGAGCCTGATCACCAGCTCGGTCCGCCGTTTCCCGCCGGACTGCCTGGATCCCAAGATCCACCACGCCAACCTGGTGCAGTCGATCCTGGCGAAGATCGAGGCCAACGTTGCCGGCGCCGACGATGCCCTGATGCTGGACGTCCGTGGGTTCGTGGCGGAGACCAACGCCGCCCACGTGTTCATCGTGGAAGGGGGCGCGGTCATCACGCCCCATACCGTTGCCTGCCCTGAAGGGGTCACACGGTCCACGGTGATCGACATCTGCGTCGAGAACCGGATCCCCTGTCATGTGACCGATCTGTCCCTGACCGAGATCTACCGCGCCAACGAAATGTTCTGCACCGGAACCATGGGGGAACTGGCTGCGGTGACCCAGATAGACGGCCGCACCATCGGCGACGGCGAAGTCGGCCCCCTGACCTGGCGACTGGCTGAGCTGTTCCGGGAGGAGACGGTCCGGGCCGGCGACCGGGTGGTTTAAACAGAGACCGCCGGAGCTCTGCAGCCCCGGCGGTTTAAGAATTTGCACTTAATGTGCAATGTCCCCATTTATTTTGCAGGCTCTTCCTTTTTCGGGGCCGGGTCCAGGTCCCGCAGTTCACCCAGGAACTCGGGCAGTTCGATGCCGGCCTGTTTGGCCAGGTCGTGAACCGGCGGCAGCGCCCCGATCATACCTTTGAGGAAATTGCCGGTGGATCCGGTGGAGCCGTCCCCTTCCCGGCCTGAATCCCAGACGGTGATCTTGTCGATCTTCAGGTTCTGGATCGCCTTGACCTGCTCCGCCACCAGCTCGGGAAGCTTCTCGATGATCAGCAGGGAGGGC
>CALZKF010000029.1:0-20402 GCA_945787955.1 uncultured Acidobacteriota bacterium
GATATCGACCGCACCCTGGCCCTGTTAAACTTCAGGGGTGTGGGTGAAATACTCGGATTCAACGGGTTCCAGCTGTTCAACGCAGACCTGTTCCGGGTCGCTCCGTTCGATGCGACGATCTCAATCCCGGCCCAATTCAATGCCGGTGACGGTCCGGAGCAGGATCCCCAGGCGCCGGGAGACGAAGAAACGCCCGCCTACCTGGCCGATCCCGACTTCGAGGCGATGCTCAATTCTTATCGTGAAGCGATAATTGACATTCCGATTCTCCAGAACGCGCTGGAGAATGACGGGACCGAGGCAGGGAGCAACTGGTGGGTCGCCAACGGTTCACTGACCGACTCCGGGTTCCCGATGATCGCCAACGATCCCCACTTGTCATTGGGCACTCCGGCCACATTCTATGAAATACATTTGAACGTCGAGAACGGCATCAACGTTACCGGCATCAGTTTCCCTGGGGCTCCCGGCCTGGTGCAGGGCTGCAACGATACGATCTGTTGGGGCTCGACGGTCAACTCCCTGGACGTCACCGACGTTTACCAGGAAGTCCTGATCGCCACCAACCCGGCGGCGCCGACCTCTCCCACCCACACGTTCTTCCGGGGTGGACTGGAGCCGCTGCAGTTCATCCCCCAGACCTTCCTGTTCAACGCCATCGGCGACGGGATTCCCAACAACCTGTACAACGCCGGCCTGCCGCCTGAATCGGGCGGCGTCACCATCGTCGTTCCCCGCCGCAACAACGGCCCGATCGTGTCGACCAGCTACAATCCGGCATCGGCGACGCCGTTGACCGGTTTCAGCGTCATGTACACCGGCTGGAGCGCCACCCAGGAACTGGAAGCGTTCCGACTGATGGCGAGGGCAGACACCCCACAGAAATTCAGGGACGCCCTGCAGTTCTTCGATGTCGGTTCCCAGAACTGGGCCTACGCCGACGTCAACGGGAATATCGCCTACTTCACCAGCGCCGAGCTGCCGATCCGTGAAGACCTTCAAACCCTGTTCTTCCCGGACGGCCTCCTGCATCCGGGGATCATCCGGGACGGCACCGGCACCAACAAGCATGAATGGTTGCCGGTCATGAATCCCCAACCGAACCAGGCGATCAACTACGAGATGCTTCCGTTCGATGAAATGCCCCAGGTCATTAACCCGGGTAGCGGCTACATCCTGAACGCCAACAACGATCCGATCGGAACCAGCCTGGATAACGTATCCTGGAACCAGTTCCGGGCCGGTTTCAACGGTCTGCTGTACCTGGCGCCGGGGTATGCCACCGGATTCCGTATCGGCCGCCTCAAGCAGCTGTTCGACGCGGGCACGGCTGCCGGCCCCCTGACTACCGCCCAGTACAAGGACTGGCAGGGCAACAACCAACTGCTGGACGCCGAAGTGCTGGCACCGTATCTGATCGAATCCTACTCCAACGCCAGTGCAGCCGGTGCGCCCCAGGTCCTGGTGGACCTGATCGCCGACCCCCGTCTGGGAGACGCCATCGGACGTCTGGCCTCCTGGGATTTCAGCACTCCTACAGGCATCGACCAGGGCTGGGACCCCAGCGATGAGACCGGTGTGTCCGGACCGGCTCCGGCAGCCGAAATCGACGCCAGTGTGGCGGCAACGATCTACTCGGTCTGGCGAGGCCAGGTTATCAACCGGGTGATCAATCAAACCCTGGCGAACCTTCCGATCCCGTTGCATCCATATGCCCCCGGCAGCGCCCAGAGCATGTCGGCGTTCCGTTACCTCATGGAGCGCTATCCGATCACCGGAGGCACCGGCGCCTCACTGATCAACTTCTTCAACGTTCCCAGCGTCCCGGACCAGGATGTCGCCAAAGATGTCGTCCTCCTCGAGAGCCTGCGGGATGCACTAGACCTCCTGGCCTCCGCGGAGATGGCTTCCGCCTTCGGCCAGTCCACCGATCTGGATGACTACCGCTGGGGCAAACTGCACCGCATCGTGTTCGCTCATACGCTGGGCGGCCCGTTCAGCGTTCCAGGAGAAGGATTCCCCACAAACCTGGGGCCGGACCTTCCCGGTTTCGCCCGCGCCGGCGGCATGGGCGCCCTGGACGCATCCGCCCATGATGTCCGCGCCGCCGGTCTCAACGAGTTCATGTTCGATTCCGGCCCGTCCCGCCGGTTCATCGCCACCATGACACCGGACGGCCCCGAGGCGATCCAGGTGATCCCCGGCGGCGAAAGTGGTGTGCTGGGCAGCCAACACCGCACCGACCAACTGGACCTGTGGCTGGCCAATGAGTACCACCCGCTGCCGGTCAACCTGGACGACGTCAACGCCATCGCGGTCGACACCGAAACCTACGATTGCGGCGACGGAGTGACCGGCCCGGGCGAAGAGTGCGACGACGGCAACTCCAACGAAAACGACGGCTGCAACCAGGCGTGCCGGGTTTCTCCTGTCATCACCTGCAGCAGTCCGAGTGTGTCCGCCGATCCGAACACCTGCGATGCGGATATCGCCTGTGACGTGATCGCATCCTGCATCGATCCGGCAGGTGGGGCAATCACGCTCGGTTGCGATCCCGCCGGCCCCTACGGCCTCGGTTCCACCGACGTCACCGTCCAGTGCTCCGACGGGGAAGACGCGACCATGGTTGTCTGTCAGGCGGCGGTGGCCGACACGACGCCTCCTGCGATCACGGTCACTGTTTCGCCGGACGATCTCTGGCCGCCGAACCACCGCATGTCCGACGTTGTGGCCAGCGTAACCGTTGCCGACACCTGCAGTTCTGCAACCGTGGTTCTGGAATCGGTGACCAGCAGCGAGCCGGACAACGCCGGAGGCAAGGGAGACGGCAACACGATCAACGACATCCAGGGCGCCGACCTCGGCACGGAAGACTACTTCTTCCAGCTCCGGGCTGAGCGCGCCTCGTCCGGGAGCGGTCGGATTTACACCGCCACCTACACGGCGACCGACGCCTCCGGCAACCAGGCCAGTGCATCGGCCACCGTCACCGTAGCCCACGATCGCAGCGGCCATACGGAGCCGCTGGAGCTGGACCTGACCGTCACCCCCGACGGCACCCTGGTGTCATGGACCGATCTGGACAACGCAGGGCCGTACAACCTGATCCGGGGCAGCTTGAGCCAGTTGAGAGAACTGGGCAACAGGATGGACCTCGGTGTGGTGACCTGCCACCAGGGAGCCACGACGGCGATGGACACCAGCGGAAACGAGGATCTGGAGATACCTCCTTCCGGCGACATGTTCTTCTACCTGATCGAATCCGACCAGGGCGACGGCAGCTCGTACGGAACGGAATCGACCTCGAAGCCGCGGATTCCGCAATCAGGAGAATGCCTGTAGCGATCCGTTAGTACGACGCAGTTGATGCCCGCCGGTGCGAACGATCGTGCCGGCGGGCATTTTTTTTGGTCTCAGCGGATGGTAAGAGTTGTCGATCTCCCGGGTGTGTCATATAGTGTGTAGAATGATGTGTAATGGAGATTTGCCATGCCGACCAATCTCGCACTGGACGACAAGCTGGTGACTGAAGCCAAAAAACTGGGAAACCACCGCTCCAAGAAAGACGCGGTCAACCAGGCGCTCCTGGAGTATGTCTCTCGTCGCAAAAGACGTAAAGTCCTCGATCTTTTTGAAAAACTGGATTGGGACGAGCGCTATGACTACAAAACCGAGAGGAAGCGCCGGGGATGAGGGTCCTGGTGGATACCTCGGTCTGGTCGTTGTCGCTGCGAAAAGACGGCCCGGCGGACCATCCGGCAGTTCGCAATCTGTCGAGGTTGCTGAAGGATGGTCAGGACCTGTTCCTGACCGGGATCATCCTCCAGGAAGTTCTGCAGGCTTTTCGCGCTGAAACGACGTTCCGCCGGGTTGCTCGCCATCTGGAGCCTTTCCCTTTGCTGTCGCTTGAAAGAGCCGGGATCGTGGAGGCGGCTGGGCTTTATCGTCGTGGTGCTTCAAAAGGGATCGCCGTGTCCACGGTCGATTGCGAGATCGCGACGACTGCGATCCTGAACGACTGCACCTTGCTGACGGCGGACCGGGATTTCCAGCGCATGGCCCGGGTCTGTGATCTGAACCTGCTCTAGGACAGCCACCGCCGTGGTATAAATGACCGCATTAGCCATCAAGGAGGGGAATGCGATGATGAAATACGTCGATATCGCGGCTCATATCCTTCTCGGCCTGGTCTTTACCGTGTTCGGTCTGGCCGGCCTGTTCAACCTCATCCCCCAACCGGAGCTGGACCAGGAGGCGGCGTTTTTCATGCAGGGCCTTTCCGCCAACGCCTACTTCATGATTGTGCTGAAACTGGTGGAAGTGGTCGTGGGGATCCTGATCCTGGTGCGGCGCTTCGTGCCGCTGGCCCTGGTTCTGCTGGCGCCGGTGGTGGTCCACATTTTCCTGTTCCACGTCTTCCTGGCCCCGGAAGGGATACCGATGGCGGTCGCCCTGGTGGTATTGGAAGCGTACCTCGGTTTCGTGGTCTACAGGAAGAGCTTCAAGACGGTGCTGGCGCCGAGGCCGCAGTGACGGCTTAAATCAATACCGGTCCGAGCCAGCGTGCCGCTTCCTCCGGCGTAACCTCTCGGCGCGCGGCGTATGCTTCCAACTGGTCCCGCCCGATCTTCCCCAGGCTGAAGTACTTCGCATCAGGATGGGCGAAGTACAGGCCGGCTACCGATGATGCCGGGGTCATGGCGAAGCTCTCGGTCAACTGGACGCCGGTGGAGGATGAGGCGTCCAGGAGGTCGAACAGGATTTCTTTCTCGCTGTGGTCCGGACAGGACGGATAGCCGGGAACCGGGCGGATGCCCTGGTACCGTTCCTTGACCAACTCGGAGATCGGCAAGGGAACCGGCTCTCCGTGGTTCCATTCGCGACGGACTTTCTGGTGCAGCAGTTCGGCGAACGCTTCCGCCAGCCGATCGGCCAGGGCCCGGGCCATGATCGCCTGGTAGTCGTCGTGCTCTTCCTCGAACCGGCTGACAACTTCCTCCAGGCCGAGACCGGTGGTGACCACAAAGGCGCCGAGATGGTCGGGGACCGTCCCGGTTAGCGGCGCGATGAAGTCGGCCAGGCAGTACTGGGGACGGTCTCTTGATCCCGGCTGCTGCTGGCGTAGGAAATGGAAACGGGTCAGTTCTTCGTTGCGGGCTTCGTCCTTGAATAGGACGACATCGTTGCCGTCGGAACCGGCGGGGAACAGGCCGTAGACCGCTTTGGCGGTGATCCGGTTGTTGGATACCAGGTTCTCCAGTAGACGGCGTCCGTCGCCCAGTATCCTGTGCGCTTCTTCGCCGTATTTGGGGTGTTCCAGAATCGCCGGGTAGACCCCTTTCAGCTCCCAGGCATGGAAGAACGGCGACCAGTCGATGTACATGGCGATCTGTTCCAGAGGGAACTCGTCCAGTGTGCGGATGCCGGTGAAGGTCGGCTCGGGGACGGTCTCGGAATTAAATTCCACGACCGGTTTATTTGCCTCCGCATCGGCCAGGCTCAACAGCTCGACGCTGCCTGCGTGAAAGTTCTCTCGAACCGTTTCCTGTCGCGATCCGACCTCAGCGATGAACTCCGCAGCGCCGGCTCCCAACAGTTTCGACATGGTCTCCGCAGCCCGGGAGGCATCGGGGACGTGGATTACGCCGTGGGGATACTGGGGAGCGATCTTCACCGCCGTGTGTTTCTTGCTGGTAGTGGCGCCGCCGATCAGGAGCGGCACGCCGAACCCCTTGCGTTTCATTTCCGCAGCCACATGGACCATCTCGTCCAGGGAGGGTGTGATCAGGCCGCTGAGGCCGATCAGGTCGGCCTGCTCTTCCGTGGCCGTCGCCAGGATCCGATCGGCAGGCACCATCACTCCCAGGTCGATGACCTGGTAATTGTTGCATCCCAGCACCACGCCGACGATGTTCTTGCCGATGTCGTGGACGTCGCCTTTTACCGTTGCCATGACGATCTTGCCCCGGGATCGGGCCCCGTCGGATTTTTCCGCCTCCATGTACGGTTGCAGGACCGCCACCGCCTTCTTCATGACCCGGGCACTACGGACTACCTGGGGCAGGAACATCTTGCCGGCCCCGAACAGGTCGCCGACCTTCGCCATGCCGGCCATAAGCGGGCCTTCGATGACGTTTAGCGGTTTCCCGAGTTGTTGCCGGGCCTCTTCCGTATCCGCTTCCACATGGTCCACGATGCCCTGGACCAGGGCGTGGGACAGCCGTTCGGCGACGTCACCGGAACGCCAGGCGTCGTCCACCACCCGCTTTTTCCCTTTGCCCTCCACCGTGCCGGCGAACTCCACCAGCCGGTCGGTACCGTCGGGCCGGCGATTCAGCAGCACGTCCTCCACCCGTTCCAATAGCTTTTTCGGGATGTCGTCATACACCGCCAGCTGGCCGGCGTTGACGATCCCCATGTCCAGGCCGGCCTCGATGGCGTGATACAGGAACGCGGCGTGCATCGCCTCCCGGACCGGTGCGTTGCCCCGGAATGAGAACGAGACGTTGCTGACGCCGCCGCTGAACTTCACGCCGGGGCAGCTCTGCTTGAGGCGCCGGATCGATTCGATGAATGCGACGCCGTAATCGTTGTGCTCTTCCATGCCGGTGGCCACCGTCAGGATGTTCGGATCCATGACGATGTCACGAGCCGAAAATCCGACCTCTTCCGTAAGGATGCGGTAGGCTCGCTCCAGGATCTGCACCTTGCGATCCTGGTCCGCCGCCTGCCCATCTTCGTCGAACGCCATGACCACCACGGCGGCGCCGTAGCGCCGGACCAGAGTCGCCTGGCGCTTGAACTCTTCCTCGCCTTCCTTGAGGCTGATGGAGTTCACCACCGCCTTCCCCTGAACGCACTTCAGTCCCGCCTCCAGAACCGCCCAGTTGGAGCTGTCCAGCATGATAGGAATGCGGGATATCGCCGGCTCCGCGCCGAGGTGGTTCAGGAAGGTCGTCATGACCTGGACCGAGTCAAGCAAACCCTCATCCACGTTGATGTCCAGCAGGTTCGCTCCTCCATCCACCTGGTGCCGGGCGACCTCCAGCGCTTGTTCGTAGGCTCCATCCCGGATCAGCCGGGCGAATTTTCGCGACCCGGACACGTTGGTGCGCTCACCGATCATCTGGAAGTTGGAGTCGGGCCGGACGGTCAGAGGCTCCAGTCCGGAATAGCGGGTGTATGGCGACCTCTCAGGCGGCGTCCTGGGTTGCACCCCTTCCAGCGCGGCTGCAATGGCGGCGATATGGTCCGGGCCGGTTCCACAGCACCCGCCTACGATGTTGACCCAGCCTTCCCTGGCGAAGCGGCCCATGAACGCAGCCATAGCGTCCGGGGTCAGGTCGTACCCGCCCAGTTCGTTGGGCAGGCCGGCGTTGGGGTAGCAGGCCAGCGGCAGGTGGCAGATCCGGGACAGCTCTTCCAGGTGGGGCTCCATCTGCTCCGGGCCCAGGGCGCAGTTCAGCCCTACACAGAACGGCTCGGCATGTTCGATGGAGATCCAGGCCGCCTCCAGGGTCTGCCCCGAAAGGGTCCGGCCGCCGGCGTCCATGATGGTGAGGGAGGCCAGGACGGGGATCTCGACTCTGTTTTCGTCGAAATACTTTCGGATGGCGAACAGGGCCGCCTTCAGGTTCAGTGTGTCGAATGTGGTTTCCGGTGCCAGAACGTGGACACCGCCGGCCATGAGGCCCCGGACCTGCTCATGGTAGGAGGCGACCAGTTCGTCGAAGGTGACCGACCTCAGGGCGGGATTTTCAACGTCCGGAGACAGGGAAGCGGTCCGGTTGGTCGGTCCGATCGATCCGGCGGCGAATCTCGGTTTGTCCGGGGTTCGAGCCGTGGCCTCTTCAGCCGCAGTCACCGCAGCCTTGGCCGCAGCCTGGTTGATGGCGAAGGTGTGCTCCTGCAAGCCGTAATCGGCCAGGGAGATCGTCGTAGCGGTGAACGTGTTGGTCTCGATGATGTCGGCGCCGGCGCTCAGGTACCGTTGGTGGATCTCCCGCAGGATGTCCGGCTGGGTGATGGACAGCAGGTCGTTGCACCCTTTTACATCCTTCGGGTGGTCGGCGAACTCCGATCCGCGGAAGTCCGACTCGGACAGGTTGTACGACTGGGCCATGGTGCCCATCGCTCCGTCCATGACGAGGATCCTGCCGGCCAGAAGGCCGCGAAGCTGTTCCGTGCGGTTCATGATCGCAGTTTAACCTATCGGCTTGGGGATCAGCACGGTGATGACGATCGGGACAAGCATGGCGAAGGAGCCCAGAACGTAGGCGGCTCCGGCGCCGAGTCTCCAATAGATGACGCAGGCAATGATCGGTCCTACCGCCCTCGAAAGAGCGCCCATGGACCGGAAGATCCCCAGGATCCTGCCCTGGTCGGTGGCCGGCGTCAGCAGGGAGACCAGGGAGGTCAGGCAGGGGGTCGCCATGGCGGAACCGACGGCTATGAAAAACAGTCCGGCATACAGCCAGGGCGTGCTGTTGGCGGTTCCGGTCAGAGCCAGGCCGGGGATGATGGCGATCAGACCCTGAATAGCCATCTTCTTTTCCCCCACATCGTGTGCCTTGCGCCTGACGTATCCGCCCTGCACCAGGGCCAGGGTGACACCGATAAAGATGAACATGATGCCGATGTCCATCGGGGTGTAGGCCAGCCGTTCCGCCGCCAGGAAGGTCAGAGTGAACTCCACGCCGGAGAACAGCACCAGGAACGCGAAGTACGCCATGATCGTGGTGCCGACTCCGGGGAACTGGAAGGTCTGCAGCACCCGGAACGGGTTGATAGTGCGGTTGCTTGAGGCGGTCCCCCTCCGATCCGGTGGAAGGGTCTCCCGGAAGAAACGAGCGACGTAAACCAGATTGATCACCGAGAGCACCAGCGCGATCAGCGCCGGCAGGGAAAACGGGTGCAGGCCTGGAAAGGCAGGCCACGTAACGGACAGATCCCACAGGGAAGACAGGCCACCCAGCGCCGGTCCCAGGATGAATCCCAGGCCAAATGCGATACCGACGATCGCCATCCCTTTGGAGCGGGTTTTGTCGGTGGTGGTGTCAGCCACAGCCGCCGTGGCCGCCGAAATGTTACCGGCCATGATCCCGCCCAGGATTCTCGACAGGATCAGAACCAGGAAACTGCCGGCGAAGAACCAGCCGATGTAGCTCAGGGCGATCCCTGCGATGCACAGCAAAAGGATCGGTTTGCGGCCGAAGCGGTCGCTGAGCTGTCCCCAGATCGGGGCGGCCAGGAACTGCAACAGGGAATAGACCGTACCAAGCAGGCCGCCGAACAGGACGATCGGCACCGCTTCGCCGACACCTGATCCCAGCCAGGCGGTGTTGTGGATCAGATCGACGAAGAACCCCAGAGTCGCCGAGTCGGCATCGTGGGTGGTGTACCAGTCCAGCATGGCCGGGAACAGCGGGAAGATGATGCTGAAACCGATCAGGTCCAGGAACAGGGTCAGGAACACCGCCTTCAAGGCCCGGCGGCTGTCCTGGTTCAACGGTTCGGAGGTTCGCTTGGCGGTAGACACGGCTGGTTCCTTCCTAACTTGGAGCGGCAAGCGACCATGGTAGCGGTCGCAGGCCATCAGGGAAACCCGTATATTTATCCGATCGACGTAACCGCGAATTAATATAAGGTGGAAAGGAGCCTCGGCTCAATGGGGCGGGATCCGAGTTTCAGCTTTAAGCCGAGAGGGTCTCCGGCCGGCCGTCGCAGATGGCGATCTCCAGCCGGTTCCTCCCCAGCTCCTTGGCGCGATAGAGCGCCTGGTCAGCGGCGGCGACGAAGGCCTCCGCCGGTGTCTGGGGGAGCGGCGTCAATGATGTCAAGCCAAGGCTGATTGTCGATGTCTGCTGGCCGGACGGGAAAGTGTAATTCTTCTGTTCCACCATGTGACGGATGCGCTCACCGATTCGTGCCGCTTCAGCCGAATCGCAGCCCGGGAGGACCATGAGGAATTCCTCCCCGCCGTATCGCCCGACGGCGTCGTACTGTCGCACAGCGGTACGGAGGGTTTCGGCTACGCTGCGGATGACCTCGTCACCGGCAAGGTGGCCATGGCGGTCGTTGATGCTTTTGAAGTGATCGATGTCGGCCATGACCACGGTGAGAGGCTTCTGGTTGCGAGCCGCCCGTTCTATTTCCCGCTCCAGGATCTCAAGCACCGCTCCCCGGTTCCAGAGCCGGGTCATACCGTCGAGCATCGCCTGCAACTGCAGGTGCTCCCGGTCCGCGATCAGCTCGCGCTGGGAAAGGCTCAGGGCGCCCATGCGCAGTTCGTTGGCCGCCCAGTCCGCCAGGTCCTGGAGGGTTTGCAATTCGGTGAGTGTCAGTTTCCGGGGCCTGTAGTCGATGACGCACAAGGTCCCGACCCGCTGTCCCCCTACGACGCTCAGCGGGTGTCCGGCGTAGAACCGCACCCCTGGCGGGCCGGTTACCAGCGGGTTGTCGTGGAAACGTGGGTCGAGCAGGGCGTCCTGGATTACCAGAGTGCGTGCATCCAGGATGGCGTGGCCGCAGAAGGAGACGGTCCGGGGTGTTTCCGTGGCATCCAGGCCCTGGGCCGATTTGAACCACTGACACTTTTCGTCCACCAGGGAGATCAGGGCAGTTGGAACGTCCAGGAGTTGTCGCGCCAGACGTGTGATGCGGTCGAAGCGGTCCTCCGAAGGGGTGTACAGTACGTTCAGGCTGTGTAGGGCTGAGAGCCTGTCTGCTTCATCGACCGGGATCACTGGTGCCTGCATAGCAAAATCTCCACAATTCGGCACTTCACCTAGAACAATTTAATTTTTAATGCCTTTTATACAAATTTGCAAGTCAATCGCCGGATATCTCCCGGCCCTGCCACGCCGGCCATTTTCGCCTGCCCGACCCGAAAGCGTTGAGATAGTGGTGGATTCCGGTCCCGAGAAAGGTGGACTGCCCTTTGAAACAATGTTCCAGATGCCGTTCCAGCCGGAGCAATGCGTTTTGACCCTCCTCGTAGAGAGTATGCGTCCGGCCGGATCGGCCCTGCCGTGATGTTTCCAAAAGGACCTCTGTGGGGCCGTAGCTGATCTCGCCTGCGACGTGGCGGACCATGCGATCCTTGCCATCCTTTTCCGTGGCGTCGGTATACCCCATCAGGGTGACGAAATCGACCCGGTCCTGGATATGGGCGGCGAAAGTCTTTCGCTTCCCGCCGGCACTGAGGCGGAACCACTCCGGCTCGCTGTTGCCGTCGTACCAGGACGGGATCGTAACAGCAAGCGCCAGGTCATGCTTTTCGAGGGTGACGAGATCGAGGAGTTCCAGGTACTCCCAGGCGATACGCCTGTTGGTTTTGCTGTCGGACAGCCCATGCCGTTTCTTCTTCCACAACGGTTTGCCGCCGGCAGGGGAGGCGCGGTGGGGCTCCACGTCCAGGTTGATCCCGGCGAATCGGGTCTCGGAATGCTTCGCGTTGAAGTCGCATATCCAGGCTAACCAGTCCAGGATCACCAGGTGATCCGCCGGCTGTTTCATTCGCAGAGGCTTGATCCAGTCGTTCTGGATGGAGCCTCGGGGAACGGCGAAGATCTGGATGCCGGCATCGGCGGACAGCCTCAGGAACGTGGCCAGGGAGCCGGGATCCACTCTGGCCGGGTCCACCAGGACGTACAGCCGGGAAACCGCGACGGCCGGATCGGCGCAGAACCGGATCAGAGCTTTCTGTTGTTCGAAGTCGGTGACCCCGTCCTGTAACCGCCCATCGGTCATGACGGCGGCAGGGCGCCAGACATACATGGAGCGGGAGAGGGCAGGGGCTGCCCAGAGGGCGGCGATCAGGATCAGGGCGATTGTTGCCTTCCTATCCAGGATGGACCTCGAGGCGCTCGTACTGCATGTTCCGCCGGGCCGGGGTGAAGCCGGCGTCCCTGATCGCACGGACGATCTGGTCCTGATTCATCTGGAACACCGTGCCGGCGGCGGCGACCACGTTTTCCTCGATCATGGTGGAGCCCATGTCATTGACCCCGAACGCCAGGGCGGCCCCTCCGACCTTGGGGCCCTGGGTCACCCAGGACGACTGGAAGTTCTCGATATTGTCGAGGAACAGCCGGGCGACGGTGATGGTCCTGAGGTACTCGGCGGAGGTCGCTTCCTCGCCTCCAAGATCCCCTTCGTGGGGCTGGTAGGTCCAGCCGATGAACGCGGTGAACCCGCCGGTGCGGTCCTGGAGATCCCTGACCTTGGCCAGATGCTCGATCCGGTGAGCCCGGGTCTCCACATGGCCGAACATCATGGTGGCGGTGCTGCGCATTCCCATGTTGTGGGCCTCTTCCATGACACCGAGCCATTCGGCGGAGCTGCATTTGTTGGTGGCCAACTGCTCACGGATCTCGTCAACCAGGATTTCCGCCCCGCCGCCGGGAATGGAATCCAGGCCTGCTGCCTGCAGCCGTTCCAGGGTTTCTCGCAGTGGTATCCGGGAGGCCCGCCGGATATGCTCGATCTCCGGCGGGGACAGGGCGTGGAGCCACAGGTCGGGAAACGCTCCCTTGAGCTTTCGGAACAGGTCTTCGTAGTAATCGATCTTCAGTTTCGGGTTGTGACCGCCCTGCAGCAGGATCTGGTTGCCGCCCAGATCGTAGGTCTCGCCGATCTTGGCGATGATCTCTTCCGCCGGAAGGACGTAGCCTTCATCCTCGTCACCGGGAGGCCGGTAGAATGCGCAGAAACTGCAGAACGCATTGCAGATATTGGTGTAGTTGACGTTGCGGTCGATAATGTAGGTCACCACCTTGTCCGGGTGCATGCGTCTTCGAACCAGATCGGCCAGGGCGCCCAGCGTTGTGATGTCCTCGTTTTCCAGGAGCAGCAGCGCCTCTTGCGGTGAGATCCGTGTCTCCGCCATAACTTTAGAGGCGACAGCGTCCAGTTTGGTTCTGTTGTTTTCGGCCATCAGGTTGATCTCCGGCCTGCCGCGGTTGCGGCCGCCTTGTCGTGGCACGACGTCCAGCGATGGAAAGCAAGTTTCAGTTCCGGCGCTGCCGGGATCAGGCCGCAACGGGCGGCAGCCTCCAGGAAGCCGTTCAGGGCCAACAGCTCCCGGGAACCAAAACGGTAGCGTATGTTCTCTCTGAGGTACGCTTCTGATATTTCCGGCCGGGGACGACCCTCCCAAAGGTATTCCTTTGCGATGGCCGTGATCGCCTGCTTGCCGGTACGGCGGCAGGCATGGAGTCGGCGATACAGTTCCCGGTCCACGGCCCCTGTGCGGCCGGCCCAGACGGCGAACACGAAAGGCAGGCCGGTCTGCTCCGCCCAGACACCGCTGAGGTCCTCAACGTGCAGTCCATCGGGTACCGGCTCGAACAACGCCTTGTCGCCGATTCGGACCGCGGCGTCTGCGAGTTCCAGTGAGGATGCAAGGTCACGGTCGCCGGTGAGGTAGACCGGCTTGTTGTTCCAGACCGTTTCGAAAAGGACCTGCACCAGTGCGTTGCTGGTGCGGGACTCCGGGTCCAGAGCGACGGTACGCACCTCCTCCGGCGGCTTCTTTCCCACCAGGAGCACCGAGCGGGCCGGGCCGGGGCAGCTGATGCTCAGGCCGGGAATGACTTCCAGGTCGGGAATACGGGCCAGTTCGATGCATGGCAGAAGTGCCAGGTCCAGGTCGCCGGCTGCCAGCCGGTCGGCCAGGGAGGCCGGGCTGCCGTAGGACAATTCAATTCTGCCTGCGGCGGCGTCGGTGGACAAACCGTGGACCAGGGGGCGGGTGTTCAGGTACCCGACTGCGCCGATCCGTGTTGGTCCGGGCATTGTGTCGCCTCAGACCGGTGCGGTCGCATCGGACCGCTCCAGGATGTTGTAGAGGGAATCCCGCTGCACCGGCACCCGGCCGGCGTCCCGCACGAGACGCTCCAACTCGACCATGCTCATCCCTTCAGGAGAGGTGGCGCCGGCCATGTGGACGATCTTTTCTTCCACCACGGTGCCGTCGATGCAGTCAGCCCCCATATTGAGAGCGATCTGGGCGATCCGCGGCGTAAGCATGACCCAGTAAGCTTTGATGTGATCGAAATTGTCCAGCATCAGCCTGGAAACCGCCACCGTCATCAGGTCGTCGAAGCCGGTTGGGCCGGGTAGTTCCTGCAGCTCGGTGTTTTCCGGATGAAACGCCAGCGGGATGAAACACATGAAGCCGCCGGTCTCGTCCTGAAGTTCCCGCAATCGACAGAGATGTTGTACCCGTTCCTCTACGGTTTCGATATGGCCGTACAGCAGGGTGGCATTGGAGCGCAGGCCGTGTTCATGGGCGATCCGAACCACCTCCAGCCAGCGCTCGGCGCCGATCTTCTTCGGATACAGTTCCTGGCGCACCCGCTCCGAAAGGACTTCTGCGCCGCCGCCGGGCAGGGAACCCAACCCGGCATCGATAAAGTCCCGGAAGACCTGTTCCACCGGCAACTTGAACCGCTTGGCGAAAAAGTCGTACTCGGTAGCGGTGAACGCCTTGACGTGCATGTCCGGCTTCAGGGCCCTGATGCCGCGGATAAGATCGGTGTAAAAAGTGTACGGGTAATCCGGATTGTGGCCGCCGACGATATGGACCTCGGTCAGCGGCTCGTGCAGACGGCCCCGGACCTCCTCCATGCAGCGTTCCAGGTCCCAGGTCCAGCCGGCATCCTTGTCGCGGTAGGGCCGGTAGAAGCCGCAGAATTTGCAATCGGCGGTACATACATTGGTTGGGTTCAAGTGCATGTTGCGGACGAAGTAGGCGGAATCGCCGTTCTTCCGCTCCCGGACCAGGTCGGCCATGGCGCCGATCGCCATCAACTCCCGGGATTCGTACAGACGCAGGCCGTCCGCACAGGTCAGCCGCTCTCCGGACTGGACCTTATCGTAGATCGTTTCCAGGCCGGCAGCCTCCGCCAGCCGTTCGATGACCACGGACATCAGATTGGTTCTCCCGAATTGGTGATGCGCCTGCATTATAGGAACCGCTGGTCCGCCTCGTCAATTTTGATGCTACCATTCGGTTTTGCCGGTTACCGGAGGTCTGACGGGATGTGTGGATTTATCGGTATCATCGGGTCCGATACGGCTGTCCATGAGATCTACGACGGCCTGGTGGCGATCCAGCACCGTGGCCAGGATGCCGCCGGGATCATCACCTACGACGGCCGGTTTCACATCAAGAAGGGTGAGGGACTGGTCAGAGACATCTTTTCCGCCGCCAACATGGAACGCCTCCAGGGCGATCTGGCAGTCGGTCATGTCCGTTACCCCACCGTAGGATCCGGCGGTGGCGAGGACGCCCAGCCGTTCACCGTGAACTATCCGTACGGCATCGTCATGGCCCACAACGGAAATGTGGCGAACTATGACGCTTTGGAAGCGGAACTGGCGGAGGGCAGCCTGCGGCACCTGTATTCCGGCTGCGACGTGGAAGTGATCCTGAACGTATTCGCCAACGCCCTGGCCCGGGCCGGGACAGGACGATTCACCCTTGAGGCCTACTACCAGGCGGTGAATGATGTTTATCGCACGGTGAAGGGGGCGTACAGCGTGGTCGGCTACATCGCAGGCCACGGCATGTTCGCATTCCGCGATCCTTACGGCATCAAGCCGATCGCCATGGGCTGCCGTGAGAGAAACGGCCGCAAGTCTTACGCCGTCGCCTCCGAGTCGGTGGTGTTGTCCACCCTCGGCTACGAACTGCTGCCCTGGGGAGATCCGGGGGAGGCGGTATTCATCGACCTTGAAGGCCGGGTCTCCCGCAGCCGGGTGGCGGAAGCCAACCCTCACCCGTGTGTGTTCGAGTATGTCTATTTCGCCCGGCCGGACTCCTATCTGGAAGGTGTGTCGGTCTACGAAACCCGGATGAAGATGGGCGAGAAACTGGCGGAGGCGTTTCGGGCCGGCGGTCACACGGCGGATGTGGTCATTCCGGTGCCGGATTCGGCCCGGACTGCAGCCCTGGCCATGGCCCAGGCCCTGGGTTTGCCTTATCGCGAAGGCCTGGTCAAGAACCGCTACGTGGGGCGGACATTCATCATGCCGGATGCCGGCGAACGCCAGCGATCGGTGCGGCGGAAGCTGAACGCCATCGCGCGGGAGTTCGAGGGCCGGGACGTGCTCCTGGTGGATGACTCCATCGTGCGGGGCACCACCAGCCGGCAGATCGTGCAACTGGCCAGGGAGGCCGGAGCCCGCAGGGTGCTGTTCGCCTCCACTTCTCCGCCCCTGACCCATCCCTGCGTTTACGGCATCGATATGGCGACCAAGCGGGAGTTCATTGCAAGAGACCGGGCTACGGATCAGATCGCCGCTTCCATCGGCGCCGACGAGGTGATTTACCAAAGTTTGGACGACCTGCTGAACTCAGTCAGGGAGGGCAACGGGGACCACATTCAGGAGATGTGCTCCGCCTGTTTCACCGGAGAGTACCCCACCGGTGACATTACCAGCGGCATGCTCCTGCAGATCGAGGAAGAACGTCTGATCCAAGGCAAGTAGCCCGTAACCGGGGAGTGCACATGAACGGGTTCGATATCGCGCTGCTGATATTTATGGGCATCCTGGTTGTGGTCGGCTTGATGAAGGGCCTGGTCCGGATTCTTGTCGGTTTCGCAGCCCTGGTCACCGCATTCATCGTCGCCACCATGTTCCACCGGCCGCTGGCGGAGAGCCTGGGTCGGCTGGACATATCCGTCGAGATTCTCAGGCTGTTGAGTTACCTGGCCCTGTTCATCGCAGTCATGCTGGCAGGCGCCGTCACGGCTTTTCTGCTGCGCAGTCTGGTGAAGGCGGCCATGCTCAGCTGGGCCGACAGACTGGCCGGTGCGGCCCTGGGGGTGGCGGCGGCGTTCATCGCCTTCTCCCTCCTGGTGCTGCCGCTGGTTGCCTACGCGCCGGACGGAGCTAGGATTCTGGACCGTTCGATTCTGGCGCCTTACGTACTTGTAGTAGCCGATCTTGCGGCCCAGGCGGCGCCCGACGATCTGGTGGGCCGGTTTCGCAAGCAACTGGGAAACCTGAAGGAACAGTGGGCGGAGCAACGACGGGCCGAAGCGGTCTGACCGGTTTTACCTGCGGCGGAGCAACTCCACAAGCTCCAGGGTCAGCGGCTGCAGCTCCAAAGGCAGTTCATCCTCGTCGCTTTCAAGCACTGCAAGATTGCCGGCGTCTACCGCCTGCTGCAGCCGTGCCTTCAAGCGGCCATCCGGGTCTCGCTCACCCAGGATGTCCACCAGGTTCATCAGGTCCAGGGCGCTGAAGTTCCGCCGGGCTGATAACGCCTTGAGGGCCGGCAGGTTCAGCTCCACCGATTCTGCCAGCAGGGTCACGTCGCCGGCAGGGAGTTCTTCGCCGCGGAAGAACCAGACCAGTTCGCCGTCCTCGGTGACTCCGTTGGTCGCCAGGACCGTTCCGGGTAAAGCGACCCGGCAGCGGAAGCGGTAGCGCGAGGAGCTGCCGGATGCGTAATGTCCTTCGATTGCCCGGAACAGCGGCTCCAGCTCTTTGAGCCCGGCTTCCTCGGAGCCGTAAAGCTGGATCAGGAGCTCAATGAGACGCTCTTCCAGACTTTCTCCGTCGGGGATGAAATCCAGGTGCCTTGCCTCCACCGCCTCCTGGCTGGTGGTGACCGCCGCCGCCAGGCGTTTCCTGGACCAGTCCAGCAGGGGGGCGGTCTGCAGCTCCCAAAAGTCGGGTGGGACCTCACCAGGTTCCTGGTTCTCCGGGTAGACCACCGGCGCGTTATGCCGGGCGAGAATGCTGCGCCAGCGATCGTAACGATCCGCGAACCGCTCAAGACCGGGAGCCGCCTGTCTTGCGCTGAGGAACTCTCGGGCGATCGGCCCTGCCTCCTCGGCGAAGAAGCGATCCACACCGTTCATGTCGATGCGGTCGCCGTACATCGCCGTCAGCTCATCGCGGAAGTAACCCGCCACCAGTTCCAGGACCGCATTCAGGGCTGCGTCCACGTGAGCCGGTCCGAACGGATCGCCCAGGTCCTCCCGGAACCGCCAGTGCGTCAGCACCACCAGGTCGTCCTGCTCAAGGCGGACCTGCTGTCGGTCCGGAACTTCGGCATCGTCCTCGATGTGGGCCAGGGCGGGTGGAACGTCCTCCGCCGACCGGAAGATCCCTTCGGCATGGAAGCCGGAAGGGGAGGCCTGCACATGATCCCAGCGCCCCGGTGCGGCCAGGACCAAGCCGCTCTTGTCAAGCAGCCATCCTGGTGTTTCCGGCGGTGGTTCGGTTGGTTTTTCACGACCGGTTACGTCCACCTGGCGGTCGATGCTGCCGTCGGGGTAGATCCTGGAAGTGATTTCCACAAGGACATCCGGTCTGCAACCTGTGCAGAGCAGCGCCATGCATAAAACGATAACCGAGGCGCGCTTCATGGGAATATTCTAATCAAAAGGGGACAGATCTGTTTAATTATTCGCAATTGCCGCGAATTAAATAGATCTGTTCCCTTTTTAGCCGGTGCCGGCCAAGGCCAGGAGGCGGCGCAACGCCCCTTCCACCGCCAGTTCGGCCTCGTGCTTGGTGCCGGCGTCGGCCTCGAAGGTGACTCGAATCCCCCGGCTCTTGTGGCGGAATCCCGGTGTATGGGTCTGTATCCAGACGCCGGGATAATCCTTCCGAACCTTGTCCAGCCAGGGGCGCAGCACCGTCTCGTCCAGGGTCGGCGCCTCCACATCCCGTATGGCGGTAGCCGGCTTCTCTTGGAGCATTCTCAGGCCCGGGGTCGTACCGTTCCAGGTGGCGCGCATCTCCTCCGGCAGTCCGGGGAGATTCACAACCGTTGCGCCGCCCGGAAGACTGACCCGCACTCCCGGTGCAATACCGAACTCATTGACCAGCGGTTCGCCGCCTACCGGAATGGCACACAATTTTTCCCTGGAACGGTTCAATCCGTCGTGGGCGACGATGCGACGCTCCTTCAGGCGGTGGTATGCAGCCTCTACCATCGCCTTGGCTTCTGTGTGGATCGCCAGTGGAACGCCCAGTGCGTCTGCGGTGGCACACAAGGTCCGGTCGTCGGCTGTCGGCCCCAGACCGCCGGAGGTGACCACCAGGCGGCACCCGGATTCCAGCGCGGCGCGGATGGCGGTGTTGATCGCCTGTTCTTCGTCGGGAACGGTGGTGATCCGCACAACTCGGGCTCCCCGGCGGGTCAGGCTCTCCGCCAGGTACGGAGCGTTGGTGTCGGTGGTTTGACCACGACACAGTTCCGTTCCGATCGAGATGATCTCAACCAGGGGAGGCCCATCCGTATCAGGATGAACCCGGGGCGCCGGCTCCGTATGGGATGCCTTTCGCCCGTCCCTGTCACCTTTATAAAGACGACTGTTGGTGCCCATGGGGGAAAGATAGCACAGGCCGGCGGGGAGAAAATCAGCCCAGGGGGATTCGCAGCTTCTGGCCGGGATGGATAACCGAACGGAGACTCAGCCGGTTGGACCTGAGCAGTTCGTTGAAGTTGACCCGGTACGCCTTGGCGATCCCCAGCAAGGTGTCGCCGCGAACCACGGTGTGAAACCGGGATCGGGCCCCGTTGACCATAAGCTTCTCGCCGGCAAAGATCCGGGTGTCCCGGGACTCCATACCGTTCAGACGGCGAAGTTCGGCCACCGTCATGCCGTAATCCCGGGCGATGACCGAAAGGTTCTCACCCCGGGCCACGGTATGAGCCCCTTCAGGCGGAAGGCCGGGGGGCGTGAGATCGACCTCCGGCACCTCTCCCAGGGCGGCGCGGTCCAGGGAACCGGCCGGCAGCCATACCCGGGATCCGGCAGGGACGACAAGAACGCCGTGGACCGTTCTCCGGGTCCACGCCGGATTCAGGGCGACCAGCTCTTTCAGGGGGACGCCGTAGCGTCTGGCCAGATTCGAAGCGTAGAGATCCGAATCCAGGACCTGATGCTCCTCATTCATGGCAGGCTCCGGCTGGAGTCCCTCCGGGAAAAACCGCTCCGGATCGGCGGCGATGGCGCGTGCTGCCAGGAATTCCGCGTAGAAGTTCCGGGATGCGAATCCGAAGTACCGGCTGCGGTACTCGTACACGATCCGGACGAAATCGTTGCCGAACTTAGACTGCGCCCGGCGCATGCCGTTGACGCCGTGGTTGTACGAAGTGATTGCGATCGGCCAGTCCTGCAACTTGTCGTAGGCGGCGGCCAGGAAACGGGCGGCGCCCTCCGCCGACGCCACCGGATCGTACCGTTCGTCCAGCATGGAGTTGATCGACAGGAACCGCCGGCCGGTGGATCGGGTGAACTGCCACACACCGGCCGCCCCGGCGGAAGAGCGGGCCATGGGCTGGAAGGAGGACTCCACGTGGGGAAGGGCGATCAGGTCTTCCGGCAGCCCCTGCTTTCGGAAGATCTCCCTGAAGACCGCATCGTAGC
>CALZKF010000029.1:20416-31146 GCA_945787955.1 uncultured Acidobacteriota bacterium
AGGCCGCGCTGAGATCGAACCCGTGTATCGGCTCCCTCGATCCGGCCGGTGCCTGCGGTCGAACTGATTTTGATGGCCAGTTCCTTCTGGGGGTCGGAAAGCTCGGTTCCGGAGGCAATGGCTGCCTCGAGCCGATGCAGGCGGTCCTCCCAGTCTTCCCGCAGCGCTTCCACCAGCTTTTCCTGCTCGTCGGTGTAGCTGTCCTCCATCTCGCCTGGGAGATCGAAGATCTCGTAAACCAGCCCAGGGTACACCATATCGTGGATCACCACTTCGTCGCGGTCGTGTTCTGCGAACACCGACTGCCAAAAACGGACGTGGCCTTCCAGGCCGATGGGAATCGGGAACGGATCCTCATCTACGGCGGGCAGGGGAGACAGGGCGGCGGCAGAAACCGCCATGACAGCGGCACCCGTTCTGATCCATCCGGCGATTTTCCCCATGAGGTTAGTATAGACGCCGCCCCCGCTCGGGCAAGCGGCCTACAGGAAGAATACCAGGGTTACCAGTATGAAGACCGGAACAAGGATCGGCAGCGACCAGCGCAGCAGGTAGCCGAAGAATGACGGCATGGCCACGCCGGCTTCCTCGGCGATCGCCTTGACCATGAAGTTGGGTGCGTTGCCTATGTAGGTGTTGGCGCCCATGAAGACCGCACCGGCGGAAAGAGCGAGCAGGTAGTTGGTCTTTTCCACCATGAGCCGGCCTACGGCGTCAGCTTCCGACAGTCCAGGATAGAACTGACCCAGCTGGGTGTTGAAGAAGGTCAGGTAGGTCGGGGCGTTGTCCAGGAACGACGACAGACCGCCGGTGACCCAGAAATACTGCCACGGCTCCCGAACCGCGGCAATCAGCCCGGCCAGGCTGCCGTTCTCGCCCGCCTTCAGGATCGCCAAGGCCGGAATGATAGTCATGAAAATTCCGGCAAAAAGGTAAGCCACCTCCCGGATCGGCTCCCAGCTGAATCCGTTCGCCTCCCGGAGGCTCTTGCGCGTTGTAACCATGGAGAGAATACCCATGAGAATGATGATTCCGTCGCGGCTCAGGCTTTGAATGCCGACATGGATGCCCAGGATGCCGATGTCGCCCGGTCGCCAGATACCGGACATCAGTACGGCGGCCATGATGCCGACCAGGAACAGCAGGTTGTGCAGGCCGCTGATGCTGAGAGGCACCTTGTCGGCAGTTCCGGCGTCGTCATCCGCCAGTGGTTTCTCCTTGCGGTAGTACCAGCTGTCCACGGCGAAAAACAAAGCCAGAAGTATCAGGGCGGTCATGGACATGCTCGGCAACAGGTTCATGGTCCAGAAGAAGCTGACGCCGTGGAGAAACCCGAGGAACAGCGGCGGGTCGCCCAGGGGGGTCAATGACCCTCCGATGTTGGCCACCAGAAAGATGAAAAATACCACGACGTGAACCTTGTGTTTCCGTTTGATGTTGGCCCGCAGGATCGGCCGTATCAGCAGCATGGCGGCGCCGGTTGTTCCGACCCAGGATGCAAGGGCGGTCCCGAGGGCCAGGATCCCCGTGTTCACCGACGGCTTGCCGGCCAGGGTTCCCTTGACCACAATCCCGCCTGCGGCTGTGAACAGACCCCACAGCAGGATGATGAAGGGGATGTAATCAAGTAAGTAGATATGAAGGATCTCGTGGGCCGCCTCACCCCGGTATGCCACAAGGGCAGGCAGCGCAAAGATCAAAGCCCATAGCAGGGAGACCTTGGGGTAGTGGTGATGCCAGAATCGGGGCGCCGCCAGGGGGAAGATGGCGATGGACAGCAGGATGCCGACGAAGGGAAGGGTTGTCCAGAGCGGGAACCGCTCTCCCAGGCCGCCGTGGTGGACCGCTTGATCGTGCTCCCCATCTCCTGGAACCGGCTCCGATGCAACTGCCGGAAGGGCGAGTAAGAGCAGCCCTATAAAGGTGATCATCAGGATGCGCCGCATCAGGTTCTCCTATCCCCAGGCCTAGCGGTGGTCGCCTATCTTAGCGTTTTGCCGCATAAAATCCAGAAAAGCCTTTCTTTTCGGCTATCCCTGACGAAATTGAAGTTGCCGGGCCCTTCCGCCGCCTGTACTCTTGTTGTGTAGGCGCGAACCAGCGCTGCGGAATGGAGATTCCGATGTCTAAGCACAGCACGGACAGGCGATCCTGCTACACAGGGCCGGAGATCCGTACGATCCCGGTGTCCGAATTGTTGGAAATGATCGGACCGGCCCAGGGCTTCTCCAGCGGTACCGGCGGCCCCAATGATCCATTGGCCGCCTACCCCACGAGTTTCGGGCCAGGTGCTGTCGGTAACATCAACAAGAACTGATACGCCTGCTCGATAATAAAGCCAATCCTCCGGCAATGATAATCACCGCGTAGAGAATCGCCCTGTGGACCAGTGTGCCCGCCGCCGCGGCGGCAGGCTCGATGCCGATCCGCGTGAACAGGCCGATCAGCGTGAACTCGGTCACACCCAGGCCGCCGGCTCCTACAAGACTGCCCGCGGTCGTTCCCACCGCCAGCATGGCAGACAGCTCCATCAACCCGACACCTGAACCGAGGGCCTGAAACACCAGACCGCAGGCCAGGCACAACATCGCCCATGACAGGGAGGCGAGGCCGATGTCCGTCGCCAGCGCACCGTACCCCACGTTGGGTCCCAGGACCGGTTCCAGGAGGTCCCTGGTCCTGTCCCCTGTAGCAAGCCAAATCCTTCGGCGGAACAGAAGGAACGCCGCAACCAAAGCTAGAGCGCAAGCACCTCCCCAGTAGAACGGCCGGCCTCCGGCAGCCAGGGCGGTGAACCCGAACAGCACCAACCCTCCCAGGATATTGCTGATCTGGTCCGACAACGTCCATCCGTACGCGAGGGGAAAACCCCAGCCGGTTTCCCGGCGGATGCCGGCGGCCCGGTACAGACCGCCGCCGACTTTCACCGCCGGAGTGACCAGGTTGATGAAAGCTCCGGCCAGGATCAGCCGCAAAACGGTCCGGTACCGCACACCGCCGTACCGGTTGGCGAGCCGGGTCGCCTTGAAGCTCCAGACCAGGAACCGGGCCGCCAGAGGGACGATCGACAGGGCCAATAACCCGGGTTCTGCTTCCCGTGCCGCCGCCAGAATCCGACCAGGTTCCAGGGAAATCACCAGCCAGATCACTGCGCCGACACAGGCCCCGACCACCACGATCTTCCATACTCGCCACAGCATGGTGGCATGGTACTCCTTAACCTGCGCTGTGATATCGTAAAACCGATGGATACCCGACGGGACGGGACCTTTGAGGGACGACAAGATGGAATTCCGCGACCGGTTCGATCGCCTTCACGACGACCTGCGGGTGTCGGTGACCGATCGCTGCAACCTGCGCTGTTCCTACTGTATGCCGGAACAGCCGGTCTGGTTCCCCCGGAGCCAGATCCTGGATTACGAAGAGATGCATCGGCTGATCCGTGTTCTTGCGGCCCATGGTGTCCGGAAGGTTCGGATCACCGGCGGGGAGCCGCTGGTCCGGAAGGACCTCGACCGGTTCATCCACCTTCTGGCAGGTACGGCCGGTATCGAAGATATCTCTCTCACTACCAATGGTGTCCTGCTTCAGGACATGGTGCAGCCGCTGGCCGACGCCGGCCTGAACAGGGTCAACGTCAGCCTGGACACCCTGGACCCTATGCGGTTCCGGCAGTTGACCCGGAGGGACGACCTGGATCAGGTTCTGGCCGGCCTGGACGCGGCGGCTGTGGCAGGGCTCACACCTCTGAAGATCAACACCGTCCTGCTCCGGGGCACCAACGAGGATGAGGCCGAACGGTTTGTTGAGACCGCCCGGGACAAGGGCTGGGAGGTTCGGTTCATCGAGTTCATGCCTCTCGAGAACAACGGCACCTGGGACCTGAGCCGGGTCGTCACGGGGCAAGAGATCCGGGATCGGATCCACGCCGGCTGGCCCCTGGATCCGGATCCCTCCAACGATCCTTCCGCCCCGGCAGCCCGGTTCCTGTTCCGGGACGGTGGGGGCAGGGTCGGGTTCATCAATTCGATTTCCGAGCCGTTTTGCGGCGACTGCAGTCGGCTGCGCCTCACCGCCGACGGCAAGTTCCGGGTTTGCCTTTACGACAACGCCGAGATCGATCTCAAGACTCCCTTGCGGCAGGGAGCCTCGGATGACGACCTTGCCGGCCTGATACGAGAAGCGGTACTGGGGAAAGGCAGAGGAGGCGCGCTGGAGATTCTGGAACGCAAGGAACGGTTGCCCGGCACCCGGACCATGCACCAGATAGGCGGCTGACGCTCAGGCGTCCGAGGAGACCAGCCCCGCCCGGATGGCGAACCGAACCAGCCCCGGGATGTCATGGATATCCAGACGCTCCATGAGCTGGGCCCGATGGGTCTCCACGGTCTTCACGGAAACCCCCAGGTCGGATGCGATCTCCTTGGTGGAACGTCCTTCGGCTATCAGTTGCAAAATCTCCCGTTGCCTGGCGGTGAGCCCGGACAGCGGGTCGGCGGACGGCTCATCACTGCGGAGAAACATCTCCACGACCTGCTTCGAAATCGACGGGCTGAGATACGTGCCGCCGCGCAGCACCGTCTTGAGCGCCGATTCCAGGTCCCGGGAGGCAGCGTCCTTCAGCAGGTAGCCGGCGACACCGGCCCGGAGCGCCTGGGCGACGTAGCCCTCGTTGGCGTGCATGGACAGGATGACGACCCGGGTGTTGGGGGAGACGCCGGCCACCCGGCCGGCCACCTCCAGACCGTTGAGGCCGGGCATGGTGATGTCCAGCAGGGCGACGTCGGGGCGGTGCTTTTCGACCATTTCCAAAGCTTCCCGGCCGTCGCCGGACTCGGCGACAACATTCACCCCCCCTACTCGCTCCAGGATCGACTTGATGCCGGCCCGGAACAGGGTATGGTCGTCAGCCAGGATGACTCGCATGCGGTTCCCCCACCGACTCTAAGGGTACGTCGATATGGATCAAGGTGCCATTCCCCGGGCTGGATTCGAGCCGTACCACACCGCCGTTGGACTCTACCCGCTCCCGGATCCCCAGGAGGCCCAAATGGTGCCCCGCCGCCGCTTCTTCAAGGGCGGCGTCCACGTCGAAGCCGCAGCCGTTGTCCCGGACCGAGATCTCCAGCCAGCCCGGCTCGTAACCGACCTTGACCTCTACCTCCGATGCGGATGCGTGGCGCAGAATATTGGTCACCGCCTCCTGGACCACCCGGAACGCCAGGATCTCGATTTCCGGCGGCAGGCCCGACGGCACCTGATCGGTCTGGACATCGATCGGCAGTTCTGACCGCAGGGACTGGACCTCCAGGTACCCCTTGAGGGCGGGGATCAATCCCAGTTCATCCAGCAGGGGAGGTCTCAGGTCCAGAGACAGGGCCCGGACCTGGCCGATCATCAGATCCATGAGGCTGATGGTATCGGAGATGCGCTGTTCAAGTTCCTCGCCGGTTTTTACTCCGGTCATCAGTTCCAGGTTGATCTTGGCGGTGGTCAGGGCCTGGCCCATTTCATCGTGCAGTTCCCGTGCGATCCGTTTGCGCTCGTCTTCCTTGGCCGCCTCCAGCCGGCTGGTCAGACGGCGCAACTTACCGTATGTCTTGTGCAGCGCCTTCTCGTTCGCCTGAACCTCACTGAGCGCCTGTTCCCGCTGGTCCTTAAGGGTCTGCAGTTCCCGGTTCTGCTTCTCGAGGGCTGCTGTTTTCCAGCGGTGGATCCAAAAGGCTGAACCGGCGACAGTGAGCAGCACCAGAAACCGAAACCAGGAGGTCATCCAGAACGGAGGAACCACCTGGATGGTCAGCCCGACCGGCATGTCGGACCAGACGCCCTGGTCGTTCCGGCCTCTTACCTCCAGCGTGAAGTTGCCCGGATCCAGGTCGGTGAAAGTGATGTCCCTCCGGGTCCCCAGTTCGATCCAGTCGTCCTGTCTGCCGGCCAGCCGGTACGCGTAGCGGTGGCGATACCGCCGGCCGTAGTCCAGGACGGCGAACTGGAAAGAGACGATCTCCCCCCACGGGATCTCGAGATCGGTCAGCTCCCAGCAAGGCCGGTCACCGGTGATGGCGCCGCCGGGAGACTGGATCGAGGTCAGCACCACCGGCGAAGGCGCCGGGGTGGGGAACGGGGTTCCCCGTGACAGCGCCACGGCACCCCGGTTGGTGCCGAAATAGATTGAATCACGGTCCCGGGCAGCGGCGCCCTGGCTGAACTCACGCCCCGGGAGGCCGTCGCCGGCATCATAGTTCACGAAAGCGGTGCGAGCCGGATCAAACCGGGACAGACCCTGCCTGGTGGCGATCCAAAGACTACCGTCGTTGTCTTCCGCGAGGGCCATGACGTTGTCGTCCACCAGTCCGTCTCGTTCGGTGAAACGTATGAACCGGACCGCGTCCTCGCTTTTGGAGCCGTTTTGGAGCAGGTTGACCCCTCCGCCACCGGTCCCGACCCACAGCCGGCCTGCCCGGTCCTCAAGGATCGAGGAGACGTAGTGGTGGCTGATGGAGCGTTCGTCCTCGGAGTCCGGTTGGAAGCGGTAAAAACGTTCGGCCCGGGTATCGAACCGGTTGAGTCCTCCGGAGCGGGTGCCGACCCACAGCATGCCCTCGGTATCCTGATGCAGGGCGGTGACGTAGTTCTCGCTGAGGCTGAACCGGTCCGCCGGGTCGTTGGTGTACCGTCGAAAGGAGCCGTCGGGAAGAAGCTGGTTCAACCCACCTTCACCGGTGCCGACCCACAGCCTGTTCTCCCGGTCCCGCAATACGGACCAAATCCAGCCCCGTCCCAGGCTGCCTGGATCATTCGGATCATGCTGGACCCGGTCGACCTCACCGGATTCGGGATCGAGTCGCCACAGACCGGACGGTGTTCCGATCCAGATCGTCCCGTCCGGGTCTTCGTGGAGATCCAGCCCGGTATTTTCGATCTGGGGAAACCGTCTCTCTTCTCCGGTTGCATGGTCCCGGCGCACCGGGGTTCCGTCATAGCTGCTGATCCAGAGCCGGTCTCTGCGGTCCACCAGCAGTGAGGTGATCTCCTGATCCTCTGAGGCGCCGTCGTCGGAGGCTGGGCCGGGACGGCGGAACAGGTCGGAGCCCGGTCGGACGCGATCCAGGCCGGAGCCCCATGTCCCGACCCAGATTGAGCCGGCGGTGTCGGCGGTGAGGCAGACGATGCGGTGGGCGCTGCTGTTGAGGTCGATGTCCCGATACCTTGAACCGCCTCCGGTCCCACCCGGAACCAACATTTTGATCCCTTCGCTCCAGGTGCCCAGGTAGACTTCGCCGTCCGGGTCCAGGGCCAGGGAGGTGACCAGCAACTCCCTGTGGGCGCCGGCATCCCCATCATCCGATTCGTATTTGTACCGCTCCACCTGTCCGCTGTTCGGATCCAGCCGGTCCACACTGATACCGGTGCCAAGCCACAGCTTCCCGTCCTCCGCTTCCGCAATGGCAAATACATGATCGTGGCTCAGGCTCTGCTCGTTGCCGTCTTCGTGTCGGTAGCTCCTGAAATTCTCCAACTCGGGATCCAGCCGGTTTAGCCCGCCGCCTACCGTTCCAAGCCACAGCATGCCGTCGGAGCTGCGGTAGATCGTGTTGATGTAGTCGTGACTGGGCGCTCCCGGGTCGTTCTGTCTGGCCGGGTAGCGCTTGAAAACACCGGTCATCGGATCCAGGCGGTTCAGGCCGACCTGGGTTCCGACCCAGAGAAAGCCCTGGTTATCCTCCTGGATGGTGTAGACCGAATCGTGGCTCAGGGTTGCAGGATCGGCTGAATCGTGGCGGTAATGGCTGAACTTCCAGGTGGTGCGGTCCAGTCGGTTCAATCCGCCGGTGTTGGTCCCGATCCACAGGTGCCCCCGGCTGTCTTCAAACACGGTCCGAATCAGGTTGGCGGAAAGGGAAGCCGGGTCGGAGACGTCGTGGTCGAATTTTACGAAAGAGTACCCGTCGTAGAGCGTCAGCCCCTCCCGGGAGCCGACCCACAGGAACCCGGCACGGTCCTGGTACAGGGCGGTGACCGTTTCCGGAGCCGGTTCCTCGCCGCCGGGGAAGCGCTCGGCGGCGGACTGTTCCCACCGGGCCGCCTGAGTTGTCAATACCAGCAGAGTGGCCAGCAGGATCAGCACGGTTTTTTTCGCCGTTTGCATTACAAAAGCGTACCGGAAAAACGGGTCCAGGGCCGTAATAAACTCCGGAATCGGTAGATATTTAGCTGCCTAGGGTGTTTTTCCCTTCCATATAAGGGAATTCCTGATTCCCGCCTGAGCCGGCTCCCCGGATACTTGCGGTCATTCAGCGGGGAAACGCTGAGGAGAGACGCTTAAATGACGAACCGGATACGGGTTCTTTTGGTGGACGACAACGACGGATACCTGCAGGGTGTCTCCACCTGGCTCCGGGGCGGCGCCATGCTGGAAATCGTGGGACGGGCCAGGACAGGGGAGGAAGCGCTCCTCCAAGTCGAGCGCCTCTCTCCCGACCTGGTGCTCACCGATCTCTCCATGTCCGGCATGAACGGATTCGAGGTCGCCCGGCAGATCAAGATGAAACCGGATGCACCGAGGGTGATCGTGGTGACCTTTCATGACAGCGAAGCCCTTCGCCTCGAGGCGTTCGCCGCCGGCGCCGATGGCCTGGTGGACAAGGCCCAGGTCACCGAGCGACTGATGCCGGTAATCCACAGCATGTTTCCCGAACAAACGCATGAGCGCTCACAACGAGCGAAAACTATACGTCCGAAACGCGAGAAAGGCTTCACGGGGGATGTCTCGTAACGGTCTCCACGGCACGGACAGCGCCTAGGACTTTTTGTAAAGGAGGAATCATGCGAAAGAGTTTGATTTTGGCAGTGGTTGTCGCGGTCGCTCTGACCTGCTCTTGGTCACTGGCGGCCAACCGCGGCGTATCTTTCAACCCGATGGGATTCATCGAAAACCCGGGACCGTTCCCGGCCAGCATCCCGTACTACATGACCAGTGACGGCACCATGGTCACCGGCAGTCTGTCCCCGTACGGCTCCGCCCCGTTCCTTTGGACCGCCGACACCGGTTTCACCTACATCGGCCCCGGCGGCCTCAACATGTCCCGTAGCGGCGACAGCATCATGGGCAACTACTATGATGGCTCAATCTCTGCCGCCGGTGTCTGGCTGGGTGGCGAGAACTGGGCACACATCGACGCCCCCGACAACCTGGCCCCCTGTGGATCCAGCTATCACAGCATTCACGGCGCCGGCAACGGCGGCATCGCCACCGGCCTGACCTGGGAAGGCTGCAGCTACGCCCGCGGCTTCTACTATGACGGCGCCAACTCCTGGGATCTCGATTCCATGAACGGCGACAGCAGCCGTGGTAACGACATCGCCGACGACGGCACCATCGTCGGCTGGACCCGCTGGGACTGGGGTATGTGGCGAGGCGCCATCTACACGCAAGACGGCGGTTGGGACTGGATCGACGGCCTGGGCAACGACCTGGTCTCCGGTACACCCGAGTACTTCGCCGGCATCAAGGGCGAAGCGGCTGACATCAGCCCCAACGGCCGGTATGTCCTGGGCCAGAACTTCGGCGATTCCGACTGGACCCAGCCGGACTACGATCCGACCCTGTGGGGCTCGGCCTACATCTGGGACCGCATGACCGGCGAGTTCACCCAGCTCAGCCCCCCGGAAACCGGCAGCCCGTACGACAGCTGGACCGCGTTCAACATCTCCGATGACGGTTCCGCCGCCGTCGGCCGCTACGGCTGGTGGATCTTCTCGTTCCCGGTTCTCTGGACCCAGGAAACCGGTACCCTCGATCTGCAGTGGTTCCTGATCGGCCAGGGCCTTGACGATCTCTGGTTCTGGTACCTGACCGACGCCACCGACATCAACGCCGACGGCTCCATGCTCATCGGTGCCGGCCAGAACGAGAACTTCTGGATCGAAGGGTACACGGTGAACCTGACCAAGGCTTCCGTCTGCCACAAACCGGACGGCAACGAGCGCACCCTGACCGTTAACTGGGATTCCCTCGGCGATCACCTGGGCCACGGTGACGATCTCGCCACCTGCGAGTTCATGCGCTCCGGCGCCCGGTCCCGGTTCGGCGAACTGCGGCCCCAGGCTCCGACCCACCGCGGCAGCCAGGTCTCTCCGGATCACAACAACAGCTCCATCTCGTTCAGCGACATTGTTGAGCGAAACCCCAAGTATGCCGGCGCCAAAACCACCACGGAAGCCCCGGTACTGCAACTGAACAACTCACCCCGGGCACGGCGCGCCCGGACCCGGGCCATGGAACGGTAGTATCCTGGTTCGTTAACAGACTGAATGATGTGGCGGTCCGTGCGGCGGGCCGCCACATCATTTCATTAGCTCCACCTTAGCTGGGCGACTTGGGGAGGTCCTGCCGGCATGAAAAAAACCATGAGAGTATTTCGTTTCCTGGCGATAGGTGTGCTCCTGACCGGGGCGGCGGTTGCCGGAACAACAGATGACTTTACCTTGCGGATCGGCGGTTTCGCCTTTGATCCGGTGGTTAATGAGCCGGAACTCCCGGAAGGCTGGACCGTGCCGACCTCGGACCTGCCGGACTTGCACCTGGTGCAGTTCGACCGCGGCATTGCTGCCGGCACCCTGGAGATGCTCCGGGAGGCCGGACTGGAGCCGGTGCAGTACATCTACCCCAACACCTACATCGTGTGGGGGCGTGGCTCGGACCGGGTCGGCCTTGCCGGTCGGCA
>CALZKF010000030.1 GCA_945787955.1 uncultured Acidobacteriota bacterium
GAACTCGTTCGGGTTGAACAGCTTTCCGTTCCGGTGGATGAATCGCTCGGAGCGGGGGAAGGCGACCTTGTACAGGATGTTCCGCGGCCGGTGCGGGTCGTCGGGCAGTTCGGGGAGATCGGCCGGTTTGATCCGCGCGAACGGCAGCCAGCTGAAAATCTCCCGGGCTCCGTCGGTAACGTTGCCTGAGCCGGTGAAGGCGAAGACTATCGGATCCAGTTCGTCGGGCAGGCCGGTATGGCGGATCTCCTCTCCGACTCTCCGGATGTGCCGTGAGGCTTCGTCCAGTGTGTGATATTGCAGGGAATGGCGGATCTCGCGAAAGGGGGTGTGGAAGCCCTCATGCTCAAGCCGTCTCCCCAGCGCCCACAGCGTGTCGATCATGCCGGCGTATCCGGCGTGACGGCCGAAAAAGATCAGCCGCCGCCCGTTCTCGTCGGTGATCCGCTCGTAATCCAGGAGTGTGCAGCCCAGGTCCAGGAGCCGCCGGAGCAGCGGCATGTTCCCGGCCTGGCCCTTGATGACATGGGAGAAGAACAGGTAGGCGACATCCGGCCTCAGGTGCTCCGTCGGGATCTCCTTGACGCCGAGTACCAATCGGCAACCGCCCAGGTCCTCATCGATCCGGGCCCCGGCGGCGACGAAATCCTTCTCCGGGAATATCCGCTTCCTGGAAGGCTGGATCACCACTTCCAGACCGTGGCGCTCGATCAGTTCATGGACGTGATCCGGCGCCAGCGGCGTCCGTCGTTCCCACTCGTTTTTGTATTCCGCCCGGATGCCGATCATGCCTAACAGGATACATCGGTACCGATGCCGCTCTCTGGAGTGATTCGATCCCGGAGGGGGGACTTGGATTTAGAGAATCCGGTCCAGTTCCGAAAGGTCGTTCAGATCACCTGCCGGGATCGAGGATTCCAGGAGATCCGGCTCGGCAATCGCAAGACGCTCCTCCTCCGAGAGCAGCCGGATCAGCCCGGCGTCCAGGAGCTTCACCATCGATCTCAGGAGATCGGCCTTTCGCAGCGGTGCGATCCAGGCCAGTGAGCGCACGTTCCACTCGCCGTCGGCCAGCTCCAGCACAAACAGCTCGTCAGCACTCAGCTCCGGATGCAAAGACGGGTCCACGCCTTGGTGGACTGCCTGGGGGACTGCGTCCGGCGGGATTCGGGTCCGGTAAGTATGGGAGATGAACCCCGACTCCGCCCGGGCCAGCAGCATGGAGAGGTACTGGTTGTGACCGGCCTGCAGGTTGCTGCTCTCGCCCAGTTCCAGCGCTTCTCCAAACCGGTCCAGAGCAACGAGTTCACGGATCCTGGACGTCGGATCAGACTCGTCCCCCTTTGAGACCTCGGACTCCCGCACCTCGCCAAGGCGGATCAAACCGCGCTCCAGAAAGCGGAGGAGGAAGGAGCAGGCCAGGTATTCCGAGGTGCGGCACATCAGGATGATCTCGGCCAGCGTCCTGATGCCGTTGATCGATTCGTAGAGCTTATTGCCCATGTAACTTGCCACGATGGCCGGGTCCGGTGATCGTTCGGTGCGGTGCAGCACCACATTCATGGACGAGAACGCTGTCCGCGCCCGGTTCAGTTCATCGGTTCGCGTGGCCGCGTCCAGAAGCACGGTGTGGACGTCCAGGTCCACCTCCATGCTGTGCTCCGCCGGCTCCCGGTCCGGGTCGAACCGAAAAGCGATATCGGACAGGTCGAACAGGCCGTAGATCGTCTCCTCCGCCTTGGCGGCTACCAGCCGAAGCATTTCCTCCTCGTTGAGAAGCCCTTCTTCGATGATGAGGGACCCCAGGGTCCGCCCGGTGTGCTCCTGGATCTGCAGGAGGGTCTTGAGCATACCCTCCTTGAGGCGCCCTTTGGAGAGCAGGAACTGGCCCAGGAGCAGGTGGGGGTCGGTGGCATTGCAGGCGATGATCCGGCCAGTCCGAAAATAGACGCGTCGTGTATCGGTCCGGGAGCTGAAAGTGCACACACCGGTCTTCGATGCCGCATCGACCCATTGGAACAGATCGGGCAGCTGCATCACTTCGAAAGACGACTCGAGGTAGTTCATAGCAACGGAATCCTCCACCGACAATATGGTTGCCCAGGCTACCGGAATTCAATCAGGGAATGCCTGATCCACCCACCACTATTCCGGAACCCCGCCGCCGGTTTTGCGGTGTTCCGCCGGAAATTAAAATAACCAAACAGGAGCCTGCCGAAAAAGGATCTAACTATCAGCCAATATTCCGCATCCACTCGTGAAGCTCATTTGGCACGATCCGTGCAGTTCCAGTGACTGACCCACTAAAAGTTTCGAGCTGCCTGGAGGCAACCATGAATTGCTCAACGCGAAAATCAAACCGCTGGCTGCTGCCGGTCATGGTTTTGGGAGCCCTGCTGTGGACGTCGGCGCTTGTCGCCGGTTCTGCCGGCAAAGAAAAAAAGATGAGCGACGTGGTTGCCGCTCATGCCGCCAAAGGTGGATCGGAGAAGGTCGACGTCATCGCCATCTTCAAGAACCGTCCCGGCGAAATCGAAAAGAACGACGTCAAGAATAAAGAGGGGAAGGTCAAGCGCCATTTCAGCGTGATCCCCGCCATGGCACTGGAATTGCCCGCCAAGGCGCTGGAGGCTCTGGCCAACAACCCGGCGGTTTCCTTTATCGCCCTGGACGCACCAATGACCGCTAACGCCGATACATCTCTGAACGCCCCCCGATCAGTTGTTGGGCTTCCGATCGATAAACATTTCGACTACGAAGGTAAGGATATCGGGGTTGTCGTCATCGATTCCGGTATCAAGTACAACGATGACCTTGAAAACGACGACATTAGATATGCCCGGTCATTTACCGGAGATCCGAGCGTTGCTGACGATTACGGCCACGGCAATCATGTGGCCGGCATCATCGCAGGTGACGGCAGCAATTCTAATGACCTCTACGAGGGCATCGCTCCCGACGTCGACCTGATCGCCTTGAAGGTGCTCGATGCAAACGGAGAGGGCAAAGCCTCCGACGTGCTGGCCGCTCTGGACTGGGTTCTGATTTACAGAATTAATTTGAATATCCGTGTGGTCAACCTTTCCATGGGCCACCCGGTTATGGAGTCGGCCTCCACCGATCCGCTTGTTCTTGCCGTGGAAGCGCTGTGGAATGCCGGTATCGTAGTGGTCTGCTCCGCAGGCAATGACGGCCGGGACGGGTTCGGTACCATTACCAGCCCCGGTAACTCCTCCCGTGTCATCACCGTCGGCTCCCTGACCACGTGGGGTACTGCGGACAAAGCCGACGATATCGTATCCACCTTCTCGTCCCGTGGGCCGACCCCGGGTGACCTGTTCGCCAAGCCGGATATCGTCACCACAGGTAACCGGATCGTCGGGCCGATTTCTTCAGGTTCGACGCTTTCGCAGGCTTATTCGGAACTGAATGTGAGAGCTCCCGGGGAGAGCTCTACCGACTACATGGTCCTGTCCGGAACCAGCATGGCGGCCCCGATCGTCACCGCTGCCGTCGCCCTGATGCTGGAGAAAGACCCTTCCCTGAACCCGGACACGGTCAAGGCCCGACTCATGAAGTCCGCCGACAAGGTCGACATGGGCCATCCGTTTGCCGTTGGCGCCGGTGTCCTGAATATCCATGCAGCCCTGGATGAAACCGGCTATGCCCAGCAGGCGCCTTCTCCCGCCATATATGTGGATGAAGATACCGGCATGATCGGCGTCGAAGATACCGCCGTGCTGTGGGCTGACGACGATTGGTCCCTGGCGGTGTTGTGGTCCGACGCGGTGCTGTGGTCCGACGCGGTTCTGTGGTCCGATGCGGTGCTGTGGTCCGATGCGGTGCTGTGGTCCGACGCGGTGCTGTGGAGCGACGCGGTGCTGTGGAGTGATGCGGTGCTGTGGTCCGATACGGTTCTGTGGTCCGATGCGGTGCTGTGGTCCGACGCGGTTCTGTGGACCGACGCCGTTCTGTGGGCCGATAACGATGTTGAAGGCAATGCCGCTCTCTGGACTGATTGAGTTCGGATTCAGGAGATAAATCGATGACCTCAGGCAACAAACATAACGGGATGATCACCGCCTACGTGGCGGTGGTGGACCTGGCGGCGCTGGCGCTGCTGGCCCTGTTCCCTGCAACCCGGTTGAAAGAGAGCCCGGTGATCCTGCTGCTGCTGCTGGTCCTGGTGGTGGTACTGGGCATGCGCCCGGTGCGGATACGCTCCCTGAAGATCCAGGTGGCCGCTCTCGACCTGTTCATCCTGTCGGCACTGATCATGCTGGATCCGCTGGCGGCCCCTCTGGTCGCTCTGGTCGGTGTGATCTGTGCGGTATTCGGACCGGGCAGGCGGCCGTTTTCGATCCGGGCCGCCTTCAACCTGGGCGTGGTGCCGCTTTCTGCTTCGCTGGCAGCCCTGACCTTCGTTAAGATGATCGGCTCCGGGATGGAATCAGGTGTTCGTTATGCTCTGCCTCTGGTAGCCGCCACCGCCGTGTACTTCCTGGTCAACACGGTCCTGGCAGCCCTTGCAGTTGCAATGGAAACGAAAAGGAACCTGTTCTCAATCTGGATGGGATTCGGTCCGTGGAACGGCGTATCGACCCTGGCCAGCATGGTCATGGCGATCGGCCTTCTCGTATTGGTGGACGCCTTCGGTCCGTTCGTCCTGCTGCTCGGGCTGATCATCTCGATCCCGATCCTGGCCCAGGGCAGGCTGCGGGAGGCGGGCGAACAGCAGCAGGCCTCAGGCAGCCCCACCTCTTGAACTGCGGTTGCCTTCAGTCCGGTTCTCAGCCGCCCACAGTTCTCCCACCTCCAGGTTGGAAGCGATATCGATGGCGCCGTCCCGGTAAAGGCTTTCCGGATTCGCCAGCAGGGTCTCAAGCAGAGCAGGCCTCCTGGCGCATTCCAGCCCCGCTATCCCGACCCAGGCGTCCCTGCCGCTGGCCTTCGCCATGTACAGGGCGCGATCCGCAACCTTCAATACCTGTTCCCATAGCATCAGGCGTGGCGCCGACGGGAGGAACGGATAATAGGCGTAGCCCAGGGAGCAGCCGACCCGGGCAACCCGGTCGGAGTCGATCCGGACCCTCAGCCCGGAGATGGTTCCCCTGATCCTCTCAGCCAGGACGTGGGCCGCATCCCGGCCGGTGCTTCTGGCCAGGACGAGGAATTCGTCTCCTCCCCAACGGATAACCGTATCCGAGCGGCGCACGATGGTGGAGAGGGCGTTGCATGTTTCCACCAGCACCTGGTCGCCTGCGGAGTGTCCGAAGGTGTCATTGATCTTCTTGAATCCGTCCAGGTCGATCATCAGGCACAGCAGACCGGTATTGGCCAGATCTGCTGGCTTTTCTCCCTGGCGGTGCTCATCGAACCTGCGGTCGATCAGGGCGATATCCTCCTGCAGGTGATGCTGGAAGTACCGCCGGTTACGGAGTCCGGTGAGGGCATCGGTCAGGCTGGCTTCTTCCAGTTTTTCGTTGAACGTCGCCAGTTCCCGGTTTCTCTCCGCCAGTTCTTCCGTGCGTTCATGGACGCACTGTTCCAGGTGCCGGCTGTGTTCTTCCTCCCGGCGCAGTTTGCGCACCTGAACCCGGATGATGGCGAGTACGAATGCGCAGCCGGCAAGGACATAAAGCGTGTAGGCCCACCAGGTTTTCCACGGTGGCGGCAGGACCCGAATCGGCAGGGCGATGCCGGCCTCGTTCCAGACGCCGTCATTGTTCGAGGCCCGCACCCGGAGTGTGTACTCGCCTGCATCCAGGTTGGTGAAGGTGGCGCGGTGCATGTTTCCCAGATCAATCCAGTTGTCGTCAAACCCGTCCAGACGGTAGGCGTAGCGATTCTTCTCCGGTGCGGAATAATCCAGGGCGGCGAAGTCGAAGGAGACAACCTGGTCGCGATGGTCCACCACCAGTTCTTCCAGATCCCAGGCCGGCCGATCAAGAGTGACCCGCTCGTTCATTTTCAGAATCCCGGTGAGGACCACCGGTGGGATGTGATTGTTTCTGCGCACATCGGACGGATGGAAGTGGTTGAAGCCGTTGTTCCCGCCAAAGAACATGTCCCCGGCGTCGTTTCGGAAATACGCTCCGAAATTGAATTCCAGACTTTGGAGACCGTGAGTGGAATCGAAGTTCGTGAACGCTTCCGCCCGTGTGTTGAACCTTGAAATACCTTTGTTCGAGCTCAGCCACAGGTCACCGAAGTCATCTTCAAGGACTCCGTAGATGAAATCATTGGCCAGTCCGTCTCGTACGGTATATCGCCTGAACAAGCCCTTCCCGGCGATCCGATCCTCCTGCGACCAGCGGTTCAGGCCGCCGCCCTGGGTTCCTACCCACATGGTGCCGGTCGAGTCCTCGTAGATCGTCCAGACGGTGTCACTGCCGAGACTGTTGGGGTCATCGGGATCATTGCGATAGCGTGTAAAAATGCCGGTCGAGGGATCCAGGTGGTTGAGGCCGCCTCCCTTGGTTCCGATCCAGATCCGGCCGTCGTCGCCAGGGCTGAGGGACATGACCTGGTCGGCGCTCAGGCTGGTCGGATCCTTTGGGTCATGGCTGTAACGCTGGAACGATTTACCCTCCGGGAGCAGACGGTTCATGCCGCCCCGATACGTGCCGACCCAGATCGTGCCGTCGGTTCCCTCGGTGATCGCGGTGACGCCGTTGGCGGAAAGGCTGTCGGCATCGCCAGAATCGTGCTTGAAATGTACGAACCCACTGCGCCCGGCGTACCGAACACTGAGCCCTCCGGCCATGGTGCCGACCCAGAGGTTGCCTTTGCTGTCATGGAACAGCGACATGACACGGTTGTCGCCCAGGCTGCCCGGGTCGCTGACGTCGTGCCTGAGGTGGCGGTAGGCGCCGCTGACCAGGTCCAGACCGGTGAGCCCTCCGCCGTAGGTTCCGATCCAGAGGGTGCGGTCCGAGTCCTGGGTGAAGCTGGTGATGAGGTTGCTGCTCAGCGTGGTCTCTGCTTCGGAATCCTGTTTGCTGTGGGCAAAGGTCTCCAGAGCCGGATTGCGATGGGTCAGTCCGGCCTGTGTGGCGACCCACAGGAGCCCGCCCTGGTCCTGGTGAATGGAAAGGATACGATCGCTGCTCAGGCTGTTGGGGTCCGCTGCATCGTGGCGGTAGGTCGCGAAGCGATCCGACTCCTCAATTCGGCGGTTCAGGCCGTTGTCGGTACCGACCCACAGAACGCCGGTATTGTCCGAGAACAGCGCTCGAACCCGGTCGTGACCCAGGCTGGTATTGTCGTCCGGGTCGGCGCGATAACGGGTGATCCGGCCGGTCTCCGGTTCGAGACGGTTCAACCCTCCGTCGTAGGTTCCGATCCATATCAGCCCGCGCTGATCTTCCAGAACGGTCTTGATGCTGTCGCTGCTAAGGCTGTTTCCGTCCCCGGGATCATGGCGGTAGTGCATAAACCGATCGCTTTCGGGGTCTTTCCGGCTCAGACCGCCCTTCAGGGTGCCGACCCACAGCCGTTTGGCGCTGTCCACCAGGATCGATCGGATCTGGTTGTCGGGAAGGCCGGCGTTGTCGGAGTCGTCATGTGTGAAGTTCGTAAACGTGCCCGAGCTCGGCGAAAAGCGGCTCAGGCCACCTCCGGTGCCGATCCACAGTCCACCCTCCCGGTCTCCGCTCAGAGCTCGGATCTCGTCGTGGACAAGGCTGGACCGGTCTGCCGGGTCGTGCCGGTAGTGGGTGAACGTGTCGTCAGCCGGATTCCAGCGATTTAGCCCGCCGCCCTCGGTTCCGACCCACAGCACACCGCTTTTATCCACATGCAATGCCCAGATGAAGTTGTTGGATAGTGAGCCGGATTCCTGGTCGTCGTGATGGAAGGTTTTGAATTCGTAGCCGTCGTACCGGTTCAGGCCGTCCTGAGTGCCGAACCATAAAAAGCCCTGATGGTCTTGCACGATGCAGTTCACCGATGACTGCGACAGGCCGTCTTCCAGCGATAGTCGAGTGAACCTGGCGCTCTCGATGAACGGCGTTTTCGCCGTCGAAGCCGCCATCGCCATGACGGTGATAAGGAAGATCCAGGCGACCCGACGGACCGCAGCTCTCAACAGGGTATTACTCATCGTTATCGCCTCCGGCCACAACCGGGCCGTTCGACCATTTCTTGAAGGTTGTCTCGGTGACCCCCATGAACGCCGCACCGGTGCGGTGGTCCCCGGGGATCTTGTCTGCCAGTTCATCCAGGATGCAGGCTCTGGCCATATCCAGTAGATCCTCCCGGCCCGGATTGCCGGCCTCCACCAGCGCAATGATCCGGCGTCGGACCGCTTCCCAGACCGGCGGCCTCATGGAGAGGCCGGAAGCCACATTCCTGCCGGCGGTTCTCAGTTTGCGCCGGAAGGTGGTTTCGGGAATCCCCAGCAGCGCGGCAGCCCGGGCGGTTACTTCCTTGCTGGCTCGGGAGGCTTCCAGGATCAGGTCCTCATGGACCCATTTCGCCAGCGGCGGCGGGTGGGGGGGTGCGGTGGTTACGATGCGATCGATCTCCTTCGAGAGGGATTCCCGCAAATCCTGCCAGGGATCTTCCTGCTGCACCGGCTTCCTCGGGGACCCCGGCAGCGGGGCCTCGGAAGGTGCGGCCGGCACATCCACCGAGGATGCAGGTGTCAGTTCCAGTTCGGTGGAACCGATTTTCTCCGATTCTGCCAGCACTACGGCCCGCATAATCCGGTTCTGGAGCTCCCGGACATTGCCGGGCCAAAGGTGATTCATAAGCGCATCCCGCCCTTCAGGCGTCAGGCCGGTGACATGGCGGTCGTACCGCACAGCGAATGTTTTGATGAAGTGAACCGCCAGGTACTCGATATCCTCGGCGCGATCCCGCAGCGCCGGCACCACCAGCCGCATGACATTGAGACGGTGGTAGAGGTCTTCCCGAAACCGGCCGGCCCTGGCTGCCGCCGCCAGATCCCGGTTGGTGAGGGCTATGACCCGGACGTCCACGGTTTTGGCATGGTTGCTGCCCACCGGCGTGAATTGCTTTTCCTGCACGAACCGAAGCAGTTTGCTCTGAACTTCCAGAGGCAGTTCTCCGATTTCGTCCAGAAGTACGGTGCCGCCGTCGGCTTCCAGCAGCCGGCCGTCAGACCTGCGGTCGGCGCCGGTGAACGCGCCGCGCTCGTGGCCGAACAGCTCACTATCGATCAGCGTCGTTGTGATGGCGCTGCAATCCACCACCACCAACGGCTTCTTGCGTCTCGTGCTCAATTGGTGGATGGTCCGTGCCAGGACCTCTTTGCCGGTTCCACTCTCGCCGTTGATCAGCACGGTGGCGTCGGTGGAGGCAAATCTTTTCGCGGTGCGTAGGAGTTGATCCATCGCATCCGAGCGATAGATCAGGCTGGAGCGCTTAATGCTCTTCTGTAATTCGGCCAGCTCATGTTGCAGGTGGCGTCGAGCCTTTTCGTGTTGGCGCAACACCATGGCGGTCAACCGGTTGCGGTCCAGGGCCATGGCGATCTGCTCCGCCAGCGCCTCGAAGAAAACCAGCTCGCTGGAGGTCAAACTGAATAATCGGGCGTTCCCTTCGAGGTACAGGCAGCCCAAAGTGCGCTCTCCGCTGGAAAGCGGAACCAGGCACCGGAAGATGCCCTCTTTAGCGTCCGTCTGGGCCACGGTCTTGCCGTGCGTCATGACCTGTTTCCTCAGCTCGGTCAAACCGGAGTCTTCCACCGTGTCCTGGCGCCACTCCCCGTCGGCCTCACCCTCGCTCCGGCGTAGAATTTTCCAGACGGCGCCCGCCGGCCCTTCGTCGAACACTCCTGCCGCCGTAAGGCTGAAAACCGAGACCACTTCCTGGAGCAGGCTGTCTTTCATGGCATCAACGTCGGCGCTGGCTGCGATTAGCCGGACGGTGTCCCACAACAGACGCATGTTGCGGTAATCCCGCGCCGGGTCGGCGGTGAATATGCCGCTGAGGCTGTCCAACCGGTTTGCTTCTTTGGTGCCGACCTGTTCGGTCCAGATTCTGAAGCGCTTGCCGCCTTCCCTTTTTGCACAGCTCAGAGCGGCGTCGGCCCGCCGGGCGAGTTCCATGGCGCCGCTGTCGCCATCGTTGGTCTCCCGGGGCTCGTCAATCGCACCACCCAGGCTGAAGGAGAGGCTGACCGAACCGTCCCGGTACGGATCCGCCGACAGCTCGCCACGGATCTTATCGGCCAAATAGTTGATCATTCTCGGTGTGGTTTTCGGAATCAGGACGCCGAACATGGCTGCGCCGTAACGGAACACGAAGTCTGTGCTCCGGACCGCAGCGCTCAGTCGTTCGGCGATCTCCCGGATGACCTGGTCGCCGATCTCACGGTTGAAGCTGTCGTTCACCGTGTTGAAGGCGTCCGGATTGACCAGGATCAGTCCTGGCCGGCTCTTGTCCGAGGCGTTGGCCGCGAAACGACGGTAACTGATCGGGTAGGCCGTCCGGGAGGGCAACTGGCTGATCGGGTCCATTTCCGCTGTACAGACCATTTGCGTCCTGCACCCGATCAGGCTGCCCACGGCCAGAGCGAGCGACGCCGGGCCGCCGTCGCCGGCTGATTCCAAAAGACCGGCAGGATCCACCGGTTGTCCACCTCGAATCCCCAGCCAGGCAGGGGTGCGGGGGGCTGCCAGCGTGCCGGGACAGACCGCCTCGCCGGCCTCCCGTCTGTCCTCCATGCCGCCATCCATTTTTCGATTGTTGAGCAGGGAGACAAGTGAGGGAACGAAAGAGAGCGTTGCGGACTTGTCACGACTGGTGATCGGCGTCGAATCGGATCGGTCGAAGGCGGTCGCCCCAATGAACTCCATGGCGGTTTCAATATCGGCCAGCTCCGGTACCGCCGGGCCGTCGCCGCAATGAACCAGGAGCGGATGGTCACCCTCCGCCGTGGGCAGGAGGATGAACAGCGTTACGGATTCCGCGTCACAACCTGCTCTGATCAGCCGAAGTATTGCCTGCAGCAGTTGATGGATCGTGGCCATGTATCCCCTTGATGTGGAGCTTGTTTCTCTCGCAGTGATCTCCAGAGTCGGAATATAGGTTGGAGATGACCGCTGGCAAGACGGCCGTCGGGGCGCCGAAAATATGGCCAAAATCCGCCACATTTATTGCCCCCTCCATTTTTCGCGAGCCCCCTCCAGCGCGATTTATCCAGTGGCCACCGTTTTAAATCCTTGCCTGCGAACAGGTAAGGAAGTCGGCCGGAAAATGCCGCGGTGGTGGCATGCGCAATGCAAACGAATGGTGCGTACGCAGATGTCGATGCTTAAGGAGGCCGCTATGGCCAAACGATTGAATTATAAAAAAATGCTGGAAGGAACGATCCTCGGGATCGCCATCCTGCTCCTGGTTATTCCAGCCGCCCTGCCGGTTGGCGCCGCATCCGGCGATCACGGCAAGATCAGCAGCGTCGCCCGTGCAAGGGCTGCCGCCCCCGGCGCCGACAAGATCGACGTCATCGTAACGTTCAAGGAAAAACCCGGCCGTGTGCAGCGCGACCTGGTGCGGAACACTGGCGCCAAAATCGGTAAAGAGTTCAAATCGATCAAGGCTATGAGCATGAGTATGCCGGCAAAGGCGCTTGAGAACCTGGCCAAGAACCCGGCTGTGGAGTACATCACCATCGATGCGCCGGTATCCGGCAATCTGAACGTGGCGCGCAGCGTTGTGCAGACGCCGGTCACGACAAGTCGCTATTACCAGCGCGTTGGCAGCGGGATCACCGTTGCGGTGCTGGATTCCGGTTATACCGATCATTACGACCTTTACAAGGATTGGCCCGGTGAGGTCATCGCCCACGTCGACATGACCGGCGGAAACGATTCCAACGATTACTTCGGCCACGGAACCCATATCGCCGGCATCATCGCCGGGCGCGGTTTTACCACGTCCAGCATCGTCGGCATCGCCCCTGGAGCTTCCATCGCGTCCGTCAAGGTATTGGACGCGAACGGGGCCGGAACCGCTTCGACAGTGATCGCCGGCATCGACTGGATTATCGCGAACAAGGACACTTACGGAATCCGTGTCGCCAACCTGTCCCTGGGTCACAGAGTTTACGAGTCCAGCTCAGTGGACCCGCTGGTCCTGGCGGTGGAAGAGCTGTGGAACGCCGGCGTGGTCGTGGTGGTATCGGCAGGCAACGAGGGTGCGGAAGGTTACGGCTCCATCACCAGCCCCGGTAACTCGCCGCGGGTAATCACTGTGGGAGCACTCACCGACTGGAATACGGTCGATACGTCGGATGATACGGTCGCCACCTATTCCAGCAGTGGTCCGACCCCGATCGATCATGATGCCAAGCCTGATCTTCTGGCGCCAGGCAACCGGGTCGTATCCTTGGGCGTCGGTGGCTCGACCCTGGAAAGCACACATCCCGAATCCAAGGTCTATGACAACTATTTCAATGATTACTACTTCGAAATGTCCGGCACCAGCATGGCGGCGGGATTCGTCTCGGCCGCCGCAGCGGCGATGCTTCACGCCGATCCGACTCTTAATCCGGACACGGTGAAGGCCCGTATGATGAAGTCGGCGCGCAAAGTCGATGTCGGCGATCCGTTTAAAACCGGTGCAGGCGTGCTCAGGATTGCCGATGCGATTCAGGAAACCGGCTATACCGATTATGCGCCGTCTCCCGAGGTATTCCGTGATGAAGCGACCGGCACACTCGGCGTACAGAACACCGCGGTGCTGTGGTCCGACGCATCCTGGTCCACGGCGGTCCTGTGGAGCGATGCGGTGTTGTGGAGCGATGCGGTGTTGTGGAGCGACGCGGTGTTGTGGAGCGATGCGGTGTTGTGGAGCGATGCGGTGCTGTGGAGCGACGCCGTGCTGTGGAGCGACGCCGTGCTGTGGAGCGACGCCGTGCTGTGGAGCGATGCGGTGCTGTGGTCCGACTCGGTAAGCTATGCAGCAACGAGTACCAACGCGGAGGCCAGCGCCAAATCGGTATTGGACAGAAGCGACGGCGCCGACCAGGCGGATGTTGAACCGGAAACTACTGCGGACGTGGCCCGGTAACCCGATGCCCGGGGTTGAGAACCGAGGAGCAACGAGGATGAACAACATAGAAATCCTGATCGTGGACGACGACCCTCGCGGTCGCAAGCTGTTGGCCAGCTACCTCAAGCCGAAAGGTTATGACGTGCTCATGGCCAGCAGCGGCGAAGAGGCGCTGGAAATTGCCGCCGAATCCACGCCGGCGGTGATGCTCCTGGACGTCATGATGCCCGGCATGTCAGGCCTTCAAGTCTGCCGCGCGATCAAGGAGAACCCGGCAACCCGGTTGACCCAGATCATGATGGTCACCGCCCTGGGCGGCGAGGATGACCGTGTCGAAGGCCTGGATACCGGAGCCGACGACTACATCGCCAAGCCGGTGCCAAAGGCCGAATTCCTGGCAAAAGTGCGCGCCTTGGTACGGGCACGGACTCTTATGGGGGAACTGGACCAGGCGCGGCAGGAACTGGAAAAGAGAAACCGCGAGCTGGAGCTCAAGAAGACCCTGGCCCAAACACTGGTCCATGACCTCAAGAGCCCCCTGACCACGGTGGTCGGCAACCTGGACCTGTTGGACCGGAAAGTCGGCTTTCATGGCGAGGTTTCTCTGCGTCGGGCCAGGGACGGCGCCGACAGGATGAGTCGGATGATCATGGATCTCCTGGATGTTGAGTGCCTTGAAGACGGAGGCCTGGAACCTGTTCTCAAGGAGAGCGACCTCAAGGCGCTTGTTCTCGAGGCGGTTGATTCGCACCAGACCCGGAGCGATCAGCAGGGCGTTCACCTGAACGTTGACTTGTGTGATGAAACTTGCGGCGTCGAAGCGGATGCGGCTCTGATGAGGCGGGTGCTGGACAACCTGATATCCAACGCCCTGGCCTACTCTTCGGACGGTATGGAAATTTCCGTGGAGGTTTCCCGGTGCCCCGAAGGCGTCAAATTTTCGGTAGCGGACCAGGGCCCCGGTGTGCCCGCCGAGCAGAGTCAGAATATTTTTGAAAAGTACTCACGGCTGGACCTATCCGGGGCTGCGACCCGGAAGAACCGTGGACTCGGTCTGACCTTCTGCCAGTTGGCGGTGGAAGCCCATGGCGGCACCATCTGGGTGGAAGACGGGCCGGCCGGCGGCGCCTTGTTCCAGGTTCTTCTCCCGGAACTGGCAGTTGGCGAAGAATCGGCGATCGAAGAGACCAATTTCGTGCTGTTCCCGGCCCGGGTTGCGACCGCTGAGGATCAGGTTGTCACTCAGGTCGTCTGAACCTAGGTTTAAACCTTGTAGGTAGAACAGGTTGATGCGGTCAAGGGTGGTGCGCGAATGGGCGGTTCCAGTGCAGGAACAAAATTCCGGCTGAGGGTTTTTATCCTCGCGGTCTTTTTCGCTGCGCTCACTTCAGTGCTGTTTCTTCAGAAAACGGACTTCTCGAAGGATCCGTACGCCCTGCTGCTGATCCTGGTCCTGGCGCTGGTTGCAGGCTCCCACCCGATACGGATCGCCGCCATCCGGACGGAAGTGTCCGCGTCGGACCCGTTTGTGTTCACGGCGGTTGCCTATCTCGGCGGGATGCCTGCGGCAGCCGCCAGTGTTCTTGCGATTCTCGGAGCCGCCGCCGTTCGCAGTCCCAAACCAAAAGCCGAAAAGCTCCTGTTCAACGTCGGAACCGTTTTACTCGCCACATCGTGCGCCTCGGGAACTTTCACGACTTTCGGAGGGATTGTCGGAGGAAAAGGCCTCGAGTTGGTTGGTCCACTGATCCTGGCGGCGAGCGCCTACTTCTTCGTAAACACCCTCCTGGTTGCCATGGTCATACGGATCGATACCGGGAGCCCGTTCCTGGCAACATGGTTCAAGTCCGGTCTCTGGACCGGGCTGTCGACCTACACCGGCTTGACCCTGGCGGTTTGCCTCCTGATGCTGCTGAACGTGATGGGGCCGATCGGCCTGGCCCTGGGTATCCCGCCGTGCTGGTTGTTGATCACTTTCTACCGCACTCACCGGGATCGCTTGGAATCTCAGCAGGAAAAAATCGTCCAGGTGGAACACGACAATATCGAACTGGAAAAGAAGGTCCTGGAACGAACCCAGGCCCTCCAGGACGCATTGAATCGCCTGGGCGACGTCAACCAGAATCTCAAGAGCACCAACCAGCGCCTGGAGGAGGCCAGCCGGGCCAAGAGTGAGTTCCTTGCCAACATGTCCCACGAGCTGCGAACGCCGCTCAATGCCATCATCGGCTTTTCCGACCTTCTCAAAGACGGCGAGACCGGTCCTGTAAATGACGAGCAGTGCGACTTCCTGAACGATATCAACGGATCCGGTATCCACCTCCTGCGGATGATCAACGACATCCTGGACCTCTCGAAGATCGAGGCCGGCAAACTGGAACTGCACCGTGACGAGTTCGTACTGGCCGATGAGCTCCGGGCGGCGCTCGCCATGGTGAGGATCCAGGCGGAGAAGAAGGACCAGAACCTGCACATCGAATACTCGACTGAAGGGATGGTCACAAACCTCGATGCCGGGATGATCCGCCAGGTATTGTTGAATCTGCTCACCAATGCGGTCAAATTCACACATCCCGGTGGAAAGATCGTTCTATCCGCGTCTCCCAGGGGACGGGACCTGGTTGTCCGAATCTCCGACACCGGCATCGGTATTCCCAGTGAACACCTGCCGAACATATTCCAGGAGTTCTACCAGGTTGACGGCACCTACACCCGCAAACATCAGGGGACGGGACTGGGGCTTGCTCTGGTGCGAAGGATGGTTGAGCTTCACGACGGCAGTATCGATGTGGAATCTCGGCCGGGCCACGGATCGACCTTCACCATGGTGTTCCCGGATTGTGTCCGCGGCAACGTACAGGCCCGCAAGGCGGATGATGCCCCTCACGGCGCAGCCGATCATTCCTTCGCCGGCGCCGTGGTACTGGTGGTGGAAGACAACCCGGTCAACATGAAGCTGGCTCGAAACGTCCTGAAGGCCAAGAAGTTCGAGGTGCTTGAGGCGACCACGGGCGAGGCTGCCGTGGCGATGCTGCGGACGGTCCACCCGGATATCATCCTGATGGATATCGAGCTGTCAGGCGCCGACGGGCTTGCAATTACCCGTCGAATCAAGGCCCATCCCCGTACCGCCGATATCCCTGTCGTGGCGCTGACGGCCTATGCCACCGAATCGGATCGGCAGAAGGCGATGGATGCCGGGTGCGACGGTTACATTACGAAGCCGATCCGGCTGAACCGCCTGGCCGCAAGCCTGGCCATGCTCCTGGGTCGTAAGGCGGTGCCGGTTCCGGTGATCGATCCCGTTACCCCGCAGGATGGCCCGGAGCAGCGAGCCGGCTAGCCCGCAATCGGGTTATCATGAAGCGTGGTTGTCGCCATCACACGCAAGGTCGCCCCCTCCATCGCCCGGTGTGAGTTGACACGTCTGGACCGGGTCGGAATCAATCCGGTTCGCGCCGCCCGTCAGCACGAAGCTTATTGCAGAATACTCGTGGACGTCGGTTGCAGCGTGGTATCGCTGCCGGCCGAGCCGGACCTGCCGGACTCGGTCTTCGTGGAAGACGGGGCAGTGGTGCTGGACGAGATCGCGGTTATGACCCGCCCCGGCGCCCGCTCACGGCGGCCGGAAATCGCGACGCTCCAGGAGGAGTTGCAGCGGCACCGTCCGATCATGAGCATCACGGCGGACGGGACCCTGGACGGCGGTGATGTCCTGCAGGCCGGCCGCCGGCTCTGGGTCGGTCGGTCCGGTCGCAGCAATGCCGAGGGCATCCGGCAACTGGGTGAGATCCTGGCGCCGTTGGGGTACACGGTTTTGCCTGTGGATGTCCAGGACTGCCTGCATCTCAAGACCGCCGTCACCCTGATCGGCCCGGATACCTTTCTTATCAACCCCGCCATGGTGGAACCCGGGTTTTTCGCCGGCTTCAAGACCGTGGAGGTCGACCGCTCCGAACCTATGGGCGCCAACGCCCTGCTTATTGGGGATGCGGTGATCTACCCGGAAGCGTTTCCGGCGACGCGGTTGAGGATGGAACAGGCCGGCGTGAATGTCCGGACCGTTCCGGCGGACGAGTTGGCCAAGGCGGAAGGCGGCGTGACCTGCTGCAGCATCGTGCTGCGCTAGTCTGCCACCGGCTTCCCGACGAAGCGCACGACAGCCCCGAGTACGGCGGCTCCCAACAGCAGTCCGGCCCAGACCGGCAGTCCGGCAGCCACCGGCAAGTACCCGGTGACCAGTGCTGCCAGGGCGACCGTCAGGGCATACGGCAGCTGGGTCCGGACATGATCGACATGGTCGCATCCGGACGACATGGACGACATGACCGTGGTGTCGGATATCGGGCTGCAGTGATCCCCGAAAATCGCGCCGGCCAGGACCGCCGAAGTGGTGGCCAGGAAGATCTGGTGGGCGGCGGCCTCGCCGAAGCCGGCGGCGGCGGTGACGCCGAAGGCGATCGGCACCGCCAGGGGGAGCAGGATCCCCATGGTGGCCCATGAGGTTCCGGTGCTGAACGCGATCAGGGCGCCGCACAGGAACATGAGGCTGGGCAACAGGTTCGGGTTGAGCTTGTCGGACAGGAGGGAGGTCACGAACCCTGCGGTGTTCAGATCCTTGCAGACCGATGCGATGGCCCAGGCCAGGACCAGGATGATCATCGCCGGCAGCATGCTCTTGATCCCGTGGAGCCAGGCGTCCAGGGACTCCTGCAACTTCAGGACACCTCGGCCGGTGACCATGGCGATCACTACCACCGACCCCAGGGCGGCGGCCCACAGCAAGGCTTTGAACGAGTTCCCTTCACTGAAGACGGTCCCGATCCCTTCCATCCCCAGTTTGAAGAACGGCATATCGGCCAGGGCGTGTCCCGCCTCCGCCATGGCCGCCCGCCCGGTGAGCCACTGGGCGATGAACGTGGCGTGGATCACGACGGCAAGCGGGATGACGGCGTTGGTCCAGCGATGGGGTTTGCCTTCCACCGGCAGCAGACCGTGAGAGTCGAAATCGGACAGCGGCTGGGCTCCCTTGCGGAGAAGCTCGCCCTGCCGTGCCCTGCGCTCCGCCTTCAGCATCGGACCGAAATCCCGGCGGCTGCCGGCGATCATCAGCCCGAACACCAGGGCCAGGATCGGGTAGAAGTTGTACGGAATCGATTGCAGGAATACGGCGTAAGGATCCAGGTCCGATCCGGACTTGGCCAGGGCGTCGCCGATCAGGGAGATCTCGTACCCGATCCAGGTGGAAAGCAGGGCGATGGCCGCCACCGGGGCCGCTGTGGAGTCTACGATGTAAGCCAGTTTTTCTCGGGAGATCTTCAGCTTGTCGGTGATCGGACGCATGGTATTGCCGACCACCAGGGTGTTGGCGTAATCGTCGAAAAACACCGCCACGCCCAGAACCCACGTCACCAGCTGTCCCCGGCCGGAAGTGGTCGCCTTGCGGGACAGGGAGTTGACCAGGCCGGTGGTGCCTCCGGAACGGGACATGACGCCGACCATGCCTCCCAGCATCAGCGAGAACAGGATGATGGACACATGGTCGGAATCGGCCAGGGCGCCGACGATGTACTTGTCGAATGTCCGGAGGGCGCCGATCAGCAGCCCGTTGATCCCACCACCCGAGACGATCCATGCTCCAAGCCACACGCCGCCCAGAAGGGCCAGGTAGACCTGGCGCAAAGCGAGGGCCAGAAGAATTGCCAGGAGAGGAGGGGCAAGGGAAAGCCAGCCGAACCCGGCCTCCATATCAGACTTTGTCCAGGATCAGGGCGGTGACCACGGCGACCAGGTACAGGATGGAGATGGCGAACACCTTGCGGCCTGCTTTAGCCGTCGGATTTTTTGATCCCTTCCAGGCGCCATGGACGAACACCGCTCCGGCCAGTGTGGCGACAGCCAGGTAGATCGGCCCGGCAATGTTCAGGACCACCGCCGCCAGGCTGACGGCCAGGAGGGCCGCCGCAGTCCAGATCATCTGCCGCCATGCTGCCTTGCTTCCGTGGGCCACCGGCAACACCTGAAGGCCGCCGCGACGGTAGTCTTCCTCGAGGTAGACGGATATGGCGATGAAGTGCGGGATCTGCCAGATGAACAGCAGGGCGAACAGGAACCAGCCCGGTGTGTCCAGACTGCCGGTGGCGAAGGTCCACCCCATAAGCGGCGGGATCGCACCAGGCACGGCGCCGACGTACAGCGCCATCGGGCTGATCCGCTTCATCGGGGTGTAAATAACGACATAGGTCAACAGCGCGATGGTGCCCAGAACCGCCGTCAGGGTGTTGGATGTCAGCTGCAAAAGGACGAGGGCCAGCGTTCCGAGCACCGAGCCCCAGACCAGGGCGACCCCGGGCGCCAGGCGGCCGGCAGGCAGGGGACGGTTCATGGTGCGGTGCATCAGGCCGTCGGATTTTCGCTCCACCCAGCAGTTCAGGGTGTTGGCCGATGCAACCAGGAGGGAGGTGGCGAACAGGAAACTCAGGGTGGTGGCGAGAGTTGCGCCGCTGGGCGGGGCCAGCCAGATACCTGTGGCGGTCGTGAAAATGACAAGGGTGGTGACCCGGGGTTTTCCCAGGTTGACGATGTCCCTTGCGAACCCGATAGCTGCAGGTGATGTGGCGGCAGCCTGTGCCATGCCGGTCGGTCTCCTTGTTGGGCAAGGCGGTCCACTATAACGCAATTGCCCTCAGGCGGCCGTGTCTTCGCCGAAGACCGTCGCCTGAAAAACGGACAGTTCGGATTTTTTCCAGGATCCCTTGGCCAGCCCGGCCTTGAGGCAGAGGTTGTCCAGCAACGCATCCCGGTCCCAGCCCTGTTCCATGGCCACCTGTGGCAGGAAAACGGCGGTATGGGGGCCGCAGCGCAATTGCACGCCATCCCGTCCGGGAACGATCTCAGCCGGGTTGTCCACCTGACGCATCGGGCTCAACACGGAGATCTCGATCCGGACCCGGTCCAGTTCGCGCCGCTCCAAAGGTTCGAACCGGGTATCGGAGAACGCTGCTTTGCGGGCATTTTCCAGCACCGAACGGTACAGCGGTTGGTGCGGATCCATGTTGCCGATGCAGCCGCGCAAGCTATCGCCGCCGTCGGCCGACAGCTTGAGGGTGACGAACGTGGCCCGCCGGGCCCGCAGGACCGCAGGGCAGTCTTCAGGTGGTCCTTGCGGTGGCTGCACTCCGTCGAGAGCGGATCGAATCGATTCCCTGGCCAGGTTCAGGAGCCAGTCGCGATCTCCAGGTCGAAGGGCGTGGTCATCCGCAGCATCAGGGAAAGGATCGCCGTCCGGTGCGCGGAAGGCGATGGCGGCATAGGACACCGAATGACTCCAGTCCGACGTGATGTTCCCGGAATTGTCGTAGCGCAGCAGTTCG
>CALZKF010000031.1 GCA_945787955.1 uncultured Acidobacteriota bacterium
CCGACCGGCTGCTGGTACTGGACCGGGGAGAGATGGTGCAGGAAGGGGCAACCGACGACCTGGTAGGCGAGAACCGAACACTGGAAGAAGCGCTTCTGGAGTGGGGGGCGGCAGGATGACCGGATTCTTCCAGCACCTGCGCACCCGGCTGGGCGCCCTGGTCCGCAGCCCGTTCGCACTGTCCATGTCCGTCCTCCTCGGCGTGGCCAGCCTGATGATGTGGCCGATCTTCCGGCCGGCACAGGTCACCGACCTGGAAGGTGGCATCGAGCTCCTCATCAGGGCGCTGATGATCTGGCTGTTCCCGTTCATGGTGGCTATCTTCATCACCGGCCGGATGTGGTCCCTGGGAGAAGGGAGCGGCCTTGCAACCTTGATCCTGCCCACCCTGCCGGTCTCCATCAGGACGAGGATTCTGGCTGAAACCACAGGCGGCTTGCTGGTTCTGCTGGTTCCACGGCTGGTTGCAGGCCTGGTACTGAGCACCCTGAGTCGCGGGAACACCTGGTACGAGGCCGTGGCAGGCGGCTCGATGTGGCGGGACACCCTCATCAGCGCCCTGGTCCTGCTGCCGGTGCTCCTGGTCTGCTGTGCGCCGGCAGGCAGGGACTGGTTCCAGTGGAGCCGTTCCCTGGCCGTAGCGATTCTCATGGCCGCCCTGGTGACCGCGGACCTGACCCGGAACCTGTTCATCACCGCCGCCACCGCCTTTGCCCTGTCGGCGGTGCTGCTAGCCGGCTACCGCCTGGAGCCGGCATTCGATCTCGAGTCCCTCTTGCACAGGAGATCGAACGCCAGACTCCATCGCCCGGGCATCGACCCGCTGGTCCGGTTCCGGCGGGACCTGTGGCGGCGCCCTCTCAAGAAATTCTGGCCCGCTTTTCTCGCCATGCTGATCCTCACCTTCGTCACGCCACCGGTGATGAGCTGGATCGGCGTCTCGGAAATGTACTATTCCCTTACCGCCGGCATCCTGCCTGGCCTGGCGATCTTCATGCTGATGTTCCCCCTCGGTATCCACCTGTTCAACGGAGACAGGGGCATCGCCGGGTCCGGCGGCAATCGGGGCACGTTTCGGCAGGCCTGGTCCCACCTGCCGCTGCCCGCATACACGGTCATGCGCGGGATCTGGGCCCACGGCATGATCGGCGGCCTGGTCTGCTGGGCGCTGTACCTGATTCATTTCGTCCTGATGATGGCGTTCAGCGGTGAATGGACCGCCCTGGTCTGGTTCCATGCATCCCTGGTGCTGGCGATCCCCGCCGGCGCCGGGTTCCTGGTTGCCGGCGCCGCCGGTGACGGTTTCCGGTTGACACTGGCCATCGCTGCGCTGATCGCCATCCCGGCGGCAGATATCGGCTTCACAATCGGTCTCAAGTCCGCCGGGATCCCAATGTCCCAGAACCAGCAAATATTCGTGGTGTTCGCCACCGCACTGGCAGCCACGCTGATCGGGGGATTGCCCCCGCTGATCCACCTTCGGAGGCCATCATGACCCGCAGGATACTTATCGCAGTCGTCATCCTCATCTCCGCCCTGTTGTGCACCGGCCCCGCCGCCGGTGACGACGGCGGCTTCACCGCGGAACAACGTGCCCTGAACCTGGACTCGTTCGATATGGTCTGGACCACGATTCGCGACCAGCATTACGACCCGGAGCTTCTCGGTCTTGACTGGGAGGCGATCGGGGGACGGTACCGCCCCGAGATGGAGGCAGCCGCCAACATGGACGATGTTCGCATCGCCCTTTCCCGAATGATCGGAGAACTGGGACAGTCCCACTTCAACATCCTCCCTGCTGCAATATTCAGGGACCTCAACGGCACCGGCGAGGTCCAGTTTCTGGCCGGCACCGTCGGACTGCAGGTCCGAGGGGTGGACGGCCGCTCCCTGGTGGTGGACGTGGCCGAAGGCTCCCCTGCCTCCCTGGCGGGGATCCGCACCGGGTGGGAAGTCTACAGCGTCGACGGGGAGATGATGCAGCCGGTGCTGGAGCGGATCACCGAGGAGTTCCGGGAACACACCTACCTGGAAATGTACCAGGCGATCGTGGTCCAGCGTTACCTTGAGGGGGATGTCGGGGACAACGTTTCCGTGACCTTCCGAAACGGTGAGGACACGCCGATCAAGGTCAACCTCACCCTGGCGCAAAAACCGGGATGGCGCAGCCAGGTTGGGAACCTGCCGCCGTTCTACCTGAATTTTGCGTCACGGCTGCTTCCCGGCAACATCGGTTACATCACGTTCTCCAACTTCATGGACCCGGTGCGACTGATGCCGGCGTACAACCAGGCCCTGGAATCGTACATGGACGCCGACGGCCTGGTGATCGACATCCGGGGCAACGGCGGCGGCATGGCGCCGATCGCCATGGGAATGGCCGGCTGGCTGGTGCCGGGGAAGGAGCAGTTCCTGGGTACGCTGATGATGCGCAACATGGAGCTCAAGACCATCGTCTACCCGCGGCCGAAGACCTATGACGGCCCGGTGGCGGTGCTGATAGACGGCCTGTCGGCGTCGTGCTCGGAGCTGTTCTCCGGCGGCCTCAAGGACCTGGGGAGGGCCAGGATCTTCGGCACCACGTCCGCCGGCGCGGTGTTGATGTCCACGGTGCAAGAACTTCCCAACGGTGACGCGCTGCAGTATGTGGTCGCCGATTTCGTTTCCCGAGGCGGCGAAACCCTGGAAGGGATCGGCGTCGTGCCCCACGACACGATCCGGCACACCCGGGAAGCGCTATTAAAAGGACGGGACCTGCCTCTGGAACAGGCGGTCGCCTGGATATTCGAACACAAGAAAGACTAACGAAGCAATGGAGGTTGTAAAGCTATGTTGAACAATAACAAGACGAACAAACGATTCGGATGGCTGGAACTGTTCGGCCCGTCCGCCCTGCTGGTAATCATCGTCCTGATCATGGGGACGCTGGCGGTTACCGGGGCGTTTCCGGCGGAACCGACGGCGGGATCGATTCTGGCCGACTACGTTGCCGCCACCGGCGGCCGGGAGGCGTACGACCGGATCGAGAATCGGGTCGTCGAAGGGAAGCTGGTCATCGAAGGCGCCGGCATCACCCTGAGCGGAACGATTGTGACCGCCAAACCGAACCTGAGTTACACCCTGTTCCAGTCGGACGCCATCGGGACGATCGAGAAAGGTACCGACGGCAGCCTGGTCTGGGAGAAGAACACCATGAGCGGGCCCCAGATCGTGGAAGGTCCGATGCGGGAGTTCACCCTGCGGGAAGGGACTATGGACAAGCTGGCTTACTGGAACGAGCTTTACAGCGGCGCCGAACTGGACGGGAGCATGGAGGTCGAAGGCCGGGACTGCCATAAGGTCCTCCTCAAACCGGAGACCGGCGAGCCGGTGACGCTGTATTTCGACAAGGAGACCCACCTGGCGCTGAGGCAGGACATCACCGTGGAAACCCAGATGGGAACGGTCCCGGTAGAGAGCCTCATCAGCGATTACCGCGAAGTGGACGGCCTGCTGCTGCCTTACCAGGTCTCGGTCGGGAACCTCGGCCAGAAGCGGGTGATCACCACCGCTTCGGTGAAACACAACGTCGACCTGCCTGCGGACCGGTTCGCGGTGCCGGCTGACGTTCTGGCCCTCCTGGAACCGGCCGAAGAGTAGCTAAAGCCTGACCCGCTGCCCTGCCTTGAGCTTGTCGACCGGGTAGAACGTGCCCCGCCATTCGATACCTCCTCGGCGGAAGCATTTCCAGCCGGAACGGATCACGATCCCCAACAGGAGCAGCCCGGCGACCGGAGACAGGAACAGCGGCCACCAGCGGCCGCCTGTGCGGCCCTGGTAATGCCATGCCGAGACGGCCGATGCGGCCAAGGCGCCGGACGCCAGCAGCCTGGGCCACAAGGCAAACGGCTGTAACAGTCCCACCGGCGGACCGAACAGGATAAGAACGGAGAGGACTGTCAACAGCACCAGCTTCGTATAGCTGTACCGGCAGATCGCTCCGAACATGTTCTTCTCGAGACCTCGGGCCATCTCCCTCATCGACGGGTACCAGGACAACCACAGTTCCTTGTAGCCGACCAGGAAACCGGAACGGGCTCCGGCCCGTTTCAGCATCAGGCCCAGGCCGACGTCATCCAGGACCTCCATGCGCAGCCAGGAGAACCCGGGTGTCCTTTCCATGGCGTCTCGACGCACCAGGTTGAAAGCCCCGATGCCGACATACGCTTCGCTGCCGGGGCGATCCAGGTCGGCGACATTCAACCCGAGACAAAACAGCCCGCCGAAGTAGTTGTTGGCCGCTTCCTGCCAGAAGCCGGTGGTTCGGGCTTCCGGGCCGATGGTGAGGTGATCCAGCCCCTTTTCCAGCAGGTGCGCAACCGTCTTGCACAGGAATCCGGCTGCGAAGTGCACGTCGGCGTCGGTGAACAGAACGAGTTCGCCCCTTGCCTCTGCGAGGCCACGGTGAAGCGCATGGACCTTGCCCAGCCAGTCCGGGGGAAGGTCCTTGATGTCCAGAACCTGAATGCGGTGATCGGACAGGGCCAGCCGCTCCATGACCTCGGGAGTACGGTCGGTGGAACGGTCATTGACCAGGATAATCTCCAGGTCCGGGTAGTCCTGGGCCAGGAGCGATTGAAGCGCCTCTTCCAGGTGATCCGCCTCGTTGCAGGCCGGAACAACCACGCTCAGCGCCGGGAGTCCGGTCCGTTCCGCCGCCGGCAGATCCACCGACCAGGTGATACTGCGAAACAGGGAGACCGCCTTGGCCTGCATGATGATCCAGATCATGGAGGACAGTCCTCCCCACGCCAGGATCAGAGCCGTCCACACCGGTACACCGTTCATTCCAGCAGCACCTTGCGCACTCCCTTTTCACGGCTGAACCGGAACGCCGCTTCTCCGTTTTCAAGGGGAAAGCGCCGGCTGATCAGCGGCGTCGGATCGATCTTCCCCGAAGCCAGCAAGTCCAGCGCTTTCGGGAACGGGCCGCAGCGGGAACCCAGGACCTGGATCTCGTCCACGACCAGCATGGCCGGATCCAGCGTCAGAGCGCCGCGGTACGTGCTTTTGAGGACCAGGGTCCCACCGGGCCGTACGGCCTGCCTGGCGATCGGATATCCGTCGGGGTTCCCGGTACATTCCACCACCAGATCGAACCCGGCCGGCACAGGCCGGTCCGGACCGGTTGACCGGGACCACACGGAGGTGCTGCATCCGGTGACCTTCAACCCTTCCGCCACCAGGTGTCCCAGCTTACCTGCCCCAACCACCAGCGCTTTCATGCCGTGGCCAGGGCCGACACGGTCATGGAACTCCACCGCAGCGGCCAGCGGCTCGGTGAACACCGCCACGGCGTCCGGAACGTCGTCAGGAACCTGGTGGAGGTTCCCCGACGGCAGAACGAGATAGCGCGCAAAGGCCCCGTTGCGATCCTGAATCCCCAACACGGTCCGGTCCGGGCAGTGCTTGCCCCGGCCGGCGCGGCAGGAGGTGCAGGTTCCGCAGGCGGCGTTGATCTCCCCCACAACCCGGCGACCGCGTAGATGCGGCGGGCCGGAATCAACGACGCCGACGAACTCATGTCCCGGAACTCCGGTAAACGGATAGATCCCGTCCACAAGCTGATGGTCGGTGCTGCAAATCCCGGCCAGCACCACCCGGACCAGCGCCTCCCCCGGTTCGGGCCGTGGAACGGGAAGCTCGTCCCGGAGTTCCAGGCGGCCCCCTTCAAGCCAGAGTCCGATCATCCTTTTTTGGACCTCCCTGGATCATGGTACATGAGTCGGTTCTCCCCTATCATTGAGTCGTTCCTCAACACCACCAGGGAGTCTGCCATGAGCTTCGACCCGGCAACCGAGGTCCAGGATTTTCTCGCCTTTGGTGAATTCGGCGGCGTCAACCCGTCCATCACCGACTCGTCGACCTACACCTTCCTCAACCCGGAAAAGATGGAGGAGCTTTTCGATCACGAGATCGAAGGCTGCTTCCTGTACTCCCGGCACGTCAACCCCAGCGCCAAGTACCTGGCCGACGCCCTGGCCCGAATGGAAGGAGGCGAGGCGGCCCAGGTCATGGGGTCGGGGATGGCGGCCATCGCCTGCACCCTGATGCAGCTGTGCTCCGCCGGCGACCATATCGTTTCCAGCCGCACGATCTACGGCGGCTCCTATGCGTTGATGAAGAACCTGCTCCCGCGCTGGGGAATCACCACGTCCTTCGTTGACGCCACCGACCTGGACAAGGTCCGGGCGGCGATCACCGACACTACGAAGGCGATCTACGTCGAAACCCTGAGCAATCCGCTGCTGGAGGTCAACGACATCAAGGAGCTTGCGGCCCTCGCCAGGGAGCACGATCTCAAGCTGGTGGTGGACAACACCTTCACGCCGATGATCTTCTCTCCCCTGAAACAGGGCGCCGACATCGTGGTCCACAGCCTGACCAAGTTCATCAACGGCACCTCCGATTGCATCGGTGGTGCGGTCATCGCCGGCAAGGAGTTCATCGCCTCACTGATGGACATCAACTGCGGACCGAGCATGCTCCTGGGTCCGGTTCTGGACAGCTTCCGGGCGTCCAGCATCCTGAAAAACCTGCACTCCCTGCACATCCGGATGAAGAAGCATGGTGAGAACGCCATGTTCCTGTCGAAGCACCTGAAGGAAAAAGGGTTGGACATCCATTACCCCGGACTGCCGGACCATCCCGGGCACGCTCTGATGAACGCGACCCGGAACGATAGCTACGGATTCGGCGGCATCCTGACCCTGGACGCAGGCAACGTCGAGCGGGCCGGCCAACTGATGAACCTGATGCAGCAACGCAAGGTCGGCTACCTGGCGGTGAGCCTGGGCTATTTCAAAACGCTGTTCTCCGCCCCGGGCCACAGCACCTCCTCGGAGATACCCGATGAGGAGCAGAAGGCGATGGGGCTGACTGATGGCCTGATCCGGATCTCCATCGGCCTGGACAACGAGATCCACCGCACCGCCGTCACCATCGACGGCTGCCTCAAGGATGCCGGTCTGATCTGACCCCGAAAACGAATCGCTGGTAGAACCAGCTCAGGCACAGAAGCACCAGGCCGAGACCGAACAGGGACAGGACCCGGTACAGACCCTGAAGGTTCGCCGTGTCGTAGAGAAACACCTTGCCCACAACCAGGGCCATGAACAGCGCCGATCCATACTTCAGGACCATGCCGCCGCGGGAACGCCACAGAACCAGGAGCCCGACGGCGAACAGGATCCAGGCCACCGAATAGCTGTACAGCTCGGCGCCGGAGGCGGTTCCGCCTTTCAGGAAACCGCCGTGGAACAGCTGGCGGATCTCAAGGCTCAACAGCGTGAAGCCCAGGAGAACAGCCGTTGCCGAAGCGGTCATGGACAGCCATTGGATCCCGTCGGATCGGTACCGCCCCGCCAGGACGATGGCAAGCAGAAGCGGGATGCCGTAGATCGGGAGCAGCAGGTTGAACACCGGTGTTTCCCCGACACCGAACCGTTCCCACAGCGGATTCAAAACGCCGGCCAGGTACAGCACCCCTACGACAGAGGCGGCGGCTCCCAGGATCATCCCGCCACGTTCGAAATGCAGCCTGCCGGTGCGCTGATGCACGAACCGGAGCAGGATGGCGCCAGCCAGCCAGACGGCGACGTAAACCGACATTTCGGTCACCGACATGGTTTGGGTACGGAGGTTGGCCGGGTGGAAGACATGACGGATTTCAAGAAGCGTATAAACCCACCCGAACAGACAGGCTCCCGATTCCAGGATATCGGCGATGTTGCCCTGAGCACTACCGCGGAAAAGACGGGCGGCGGCGACAAATGCCAGGATCGGCAGACCGTAACCATACAGCAACCAGTTGAACACCAGGCCGTCGCCCAGGGGATAACCGAATACAGCCGGGTTCAGGAGCAGCCGCATCGCCACTGCGGCTGCCAGGGCCAGGCCGCCACGTTCCAGGAACGGGATCCGGAATCGGAAGGCGAGCCAGACCAGCATCGGGATCTCAAGGGCCAGCGCCGAGGTCAGGAACGCCCGTTCCAGATCCAGGCCGACCGCAAGGGTCACCAGTGCGGAGGCCGACGCTGTGAAAGCGGCAAGAGAATACCCGGCGTCCTGCATTCGTTCCCGGCCGCGGTGAACCAGAACTGCGAACGCCGTCGGCAGCAGGGCGGCGGCGAGGCAGACCGGCCAGAACTTCAGGTCAGGGAATACACGGTCCAGGCCCGGTACCAACGCCGCCGTGATTCCCAGTGTTGAGCCTGCGGACAGGGCCGCCCAGAACCAGGCCGGCTTGGCGTCCTGCATGGCGGCGAACCCGGACAGGGTGAAAAACAGCCCGGCGGTAACCCCGACCGCTACCAGCCGTCCGATCTCCTCTCGTCCGGCGGACACGCCCCAGGACGCCAGGAGCAGGACGGCGGCGGCGGCGGCCAGCACCGCCAGGCCGCGATAGGCCGGCACCCGCCAGGACAGCACCACCGCGCCGACGGCCAGTATGCCGAAGAACCCCCACTCGATCATGTCGAACCGGGTAGCGCCTACCAGGATCGCCAACAACAGTATGCTGCCGGCCGCTCCGGCCAGACCAACCCAGGCGGAGGGATATTTCAGGCCTTTGTCACGGGCTCCCCAACCGGCGCGAACAAAAGATACCGCGCTGGCCAGGAGGAACAGGGAGGCCGGGATACGGTCCGGCGCCAGATCAGGCGAAGTTGCTATCCACAACCCGGCCCAGAGCAAACTGAACAGCAGGGTGACCAGGGAGACCGGCCACCAATTCTTGCGCTGCCCCACCACCAGCAGGCCGGCTTGCAGGAGGAAAAGGTACATGAACAGCAGACCGGGTTGCCGGGTCTCGGCGCCGATCCACATCGGCGTCATGAAACCGCCGATCATCCCGATCACCACCACGATCCGGCCATGGCGGACCGACATCGCCACCGCAGCCGCAGTATTCAGCCCCATCAGCGCGAAGCCGGCTGTCGGCGAGATGAGGTCGTACAGATTCACTGCGGCCAGCAGAGCGGCGTACACCACCGCCACACCGGCGGCGACCAGGCCATGGCCGACCAGGCGGGCCTTGCGGAACAACCGGTCCCCCACCACCATCATGGCGACGCCGAACCCCAGGCCGGCCATCACCCGGGCCGCCGGCCCGAGCCAACCGCGTTCAAAGGAGTACTTGACCAGGAAGGCGCCGGCAAGAGCCATGGCCAGGGCGCCCAGCCAGACCGGCAACTTCGCCAATACGTTTTCCCTATTCCAAATCGGGTTTCGGGCCGGAATGGTGGTCTCGGCTGACGGCGGTGCAGGAAGAGGCGGTTCCTCTTCCACCGGTAACGGTAGCGGCAGCGACTCCTCAGGTTCCGGTTTCGGGACAGGCTTCGGAACCAACGGCCTGACTTTGCGGCCGGCAGCCTCCATCTCCAGTTGGAACAGCCGCTTCTCCATCCGGTCGGCCCGCCTGCGGTTTCCGGCCGCCAGGATCAGGGCGGCCACCGGAGCGATCAGGAAGAAGGCGACGATCAGGAACCCGATCAATATTTCCATGACATCTCTCCCAGCTCCGGACCTTGCAAACTCCCGGCCAGATTAAACAGCCGGTTTTCCGGCCTGCCCGCGAACCGGTGTTCACCCTCACACACGGTTAATGCGCAGTTCCTTGCGCCACAGGTTCCGGAACCAGGGCTTAATCGAACGGCACAGAACCTGCAATCCGATCGTATACCAACCTTTTGCAGGAGGATCTGATGAAACCTGTCGCCATCCTGATCGCCGCCGTCCTGATGATGCTGCCGCCGGCCTCGGCAGGCAGCGAGCCACCCGACCGATGGCGCTACCTGGAACGACCGGAAACGATCCAGGGACATGCCTTGCCGGCGGGAACGCGAGTCGCCCTGGATGGCGCAGGAAACCTGGATATCTGTTTCCTCGGTCGGGACACCGAACTGGAAGGCCACCTATGCCGTGGCCAGGGCCATAACTACATGACAGGGTTCCATCCGGGCGGCCGTTTGCGGCTGTGCTGGTTGAGGAATCCGGAGACGATCGGGGGCGTTCCGTGCCGCCGGGCGACGTTTCTGAATGATGCGTTCGGCCCGTCCGTCGGAGTGGCGTTCCACCCGGACGGTTCCCTGGCCGGCTGCAAGCTGGACCGCGATTTCACAGTGCAAGGGAGGGAATTGAAAAGCGGAGTAAGGATCGAATTCGACCGGAATGGAAGTCTGAAATAATCCAACACGGAGGAGGTCACCATGAAAGCTGTCGTCATTACCATTCTTGTTGCAATCACACTCGGTTCCGGTGCGGCCCTTGCCCAGGAACCGGAGCGGGTCGGCCTGTACGACTCCCGGGCCATCGCCATCGCATGGGCCGGGACGGAACCGTTCATAACCGAACTCAAAGAGCTGCGCGCCCGGCACGAGGAGGCGACGGCATCAGGAGACGCCGAACTGGCTGAAAAGCTGTCTGCGGAAGGGATGGCCCGGCAGGAGCAGATGCACTTCCAGGGCTTCAGCACTGCACCGGTGGACGACATCCTGACCCGGTTCAGCGAACCGATCGCCGCCGCCATGGCGGAGGCCGGCGTGACGGTGATCGTCTCCAAATGGGACAAGGACGGTCTGGCCCGCTACCCGGATGCCGAGACGGTCGACGTCACCATGGCGTTGGTCCTGGCCATGAATCCCAACGGGCGCCAACTCGGGTTCGTAAAGCAGATTGGCGACAAGCCTCCGGTCCCGATGGAGGAGCTCAAGAAACAGCTCGCCGAAGGTCACGAATAGCAACCGGAGCAAAAGATTACAATTCAATTAGTCGGCAATTACGGCGGTTCCGATTGCGCGAGGAGCCGCCGAGATCGATAACCGATTGACTTCACAGGGCTTTAACAGTAGTTTTGTCGCTCATTTACGACCCGAAGAGGGGTAGGAGATCCAACGTTGAGCGACATGAACACTCAGGCGACACCTGCGCCTCAGGGAAAGCAGATCTTCGGCCATCCGGCCGGACTGTTCGTCCTGTTCGGCGCCGAGATGTGGGAGCGGTTCTGCTTCTACGGCATGCGCACTCTTCTGGTGCTCTATATGGTGCAGGGATTCCTGACCTATGACGACCCCAAGGCGTACGGCGTATACGGCTCGTACAACTCCCTGGTCTACTTGACCCCGATCCTGGGCGGCCTCCTGGCGGACAAGCTGCTGGGTTACAGCAAGGCGATCATGCTGGGAGCCGTTTTCATGGCGATCGGCGAGTTCGCCCTCCTGGTGCAACAGCCGATATTCTTCTACGCCGGCATGGCGATGCTGATCGTCGGCAACGGCTTCTTCAAACCGAACATCTCCACCATCGTCGGCAAGCTCTATCCTGACGGCGATCCCCGGCGGGACGGCGGATTCACCATCTTCTATATGGGGATCAATATCGGCGCCTTCCTGTCCACTACCATCTGCGGTTTCATCGGCGAGCGGTTCGGCTGGCATTACGGCTTCGGCCTGGCCGGCCTCGGGATGCTGCTGGGACTGGTGATCTTCAGTTCCGGCGGCAATCTGCTCATGGGACAGGGCGACGCCAAGGACCCGGCCAAGTCCCGGAAGTACTTCCCGCTGGTGATCCTGGGCAGCCTGGCGGCGATCCCGATCATCACCCTGCTGCTCCAGAACCATGAAGCAGTGAAATGGCTCTTGATCCTCTCCGCCGTTTCCGTGTTCGGCTACCTCATTGTGGCCGCCTTCCGGGAGAATCTGGTCCAGCGCCACAAGATGTTCGTGATCATCATCCTGGCGTTCTTCCACATGATTTTCTGGTCGTTCTTCGAGCAGGCCGGCAGTTCACTGACGCTGTTCACCGAACGGAACGTGGACCGTATGATGTTCGGCTGGGAATTCCCCACCACCTGGGGTCAGTCGTTCAACCCGATCTTCATCGTGATCTTCGGGCCGGTCTTCGCCGCACTGTGGGTGTTCCTGTCCAAGCGCAAGATGAACCCGTCGATTCCCAACAAGTTCACCCTGGGCCTGCTGCAGGTCGGCCTGGGGTTCGGCGTGCTGGTTCTGGCGGCCAAGTTCATGTCCGCCGCCGGCTTCGTTCCGCTGGGGACCCTGGTGTTCTGCTACCTGCTGCACACCACCGGTGAGCTTTGTCTCTCTCCGGTCGGCTTGTCCATGGTGACCAAACTGGCTCCGGCGCGGATGACCGGCCTGGTCATGGGAGCCTGGTTCCTTTCCATTGCGGGAGCGCATTACGTAGCGGCGTTCCTTGCGGGCAGAACAGGTGATGCCGGAGGCAACGGCGAAAGCGCCGATACTGTGGCCGGACTCGGGATCTACTCCGGGGTGTTCTTCGATATCTTCCTGTACGCCATGATCGCCTCCGTGGCCCTGTTCGCCCTCTCCCCGATCCTCAAGAGGTGGCTCCACGGCGTGGAGTAAATGTTAAATGGGGTCAGGCACCTTTTCGCTATCTCAAAGGACCCGGTTCGCCGGGTCCTTTTTTATTGCCTACGAGTTATCCAGTACAACTATTTAGAGATAATGTGCAATGTACCCATTTAATTCTTCGTGACCCAGCGGTTGTAGCCGGCCAGGAGGAAGGCCGAGATCAGCGCCAGGCCGGCGAACAGCACCCACATCATGTCCGGGTTGTCGATCCCCTTGGGGCCGAAGTACGCGTAACTGACGCCGGACAATAAGCCGCCGAACAGGTTCCCCAGGGCGACGCACCAGTAGAAGTACCCCATGTACATGCCGACCTTGTCCGGCGGCGCGATCCTGCCGGCGTATTCCTTGGACTTGGGGCTGGCCAGCATCTCGCCTACCGAGAAAATCAGGATGCCGGACACGATCACCCACCCGCCGGTGCCAAGCAGATAAACAAGGAAGCTGAAAACCGTGATCCCGACACCGCTGATGATTGTGGTGAACGGCTTCAGCTTTCGAGACAGGTACGAGATCACGATCTGGAAAACGATAATCCCAAGGGCGTTCAGATTGATCAGGTGCTCAGGCTTGACCTGGCCGTTCTCAAGGACCGCCTTGCCCCACTCCGACGTATCGAACCCAAAGCCGTCGAAAACACCGGTGATCCAGTTGGCGGTACCGCCCAGAGAGCTGATGAGGTCGGATGTATTGCCGTAGTCCCTGATGTACTCCGGCAGGGTCATGAAGATCTGGTTGAAGCTGGTCCAGAACCCGGACATCAGCAAAAGGAAAATCAGGTAGCGGGTCTCCCCTACCTTCATCGGCTGAAAGAGGTTCATGGGCGACTTGTCGGCTCCGGTCTTCATGCCCCGTATAACCGCATCGAACAGGAGGTTTCCTCCCAGCCAGATCACCGCGGCCAACGCCGCGTATTTGATCTCCCACCACTTGGAGCCCATGACCAGGATCGCCAGCATGCCGAACACCAGCAGGAAGAACCTCAGGTTGCCGACCACCTGCACCATGCCGTCGAACACTTCGGCCAACGACCGCTTTGCTTCCGCCGCCGCGTCCCGGGCCGGCTCCCGGTAGATCACCAGAGCGATCAGGCCCTGGATCAGGATCCAGCCGCAACTGGCGTAGAACACGTAGGTCCAGCTCCAGCCCCGGACCACACCGGCGATAATCGGACCGATGAATCCGCCGACGTTCACCATCATGTAGAAGATGCCGAACCCCATGGAACCGGTCTCTTCGTTGGTGGACTTGGCTACCGTGCTGATCACCACCGGCTTGAACATGCCGTGGCCGACCGCCACCAGAACGTACGCCAGGAAGAATCCCCAGAACGTCTTCGGTATGCTCAGCAGAAGGTAGGCCGGCGCCATGACCAGGGATGAGGCGATGAACATCGCCCGGTAGCCGAACCGGTCGGCAAGAGCGCCGAAAAACGCCGGGAACAGGTACAGGAAGAAGGTTGCCAGCCCCTGGATGACTCCCCGCTCCTCCGAGGTAAACCCCAGGCCGCCGTTTCCTATCGCCCCGGTGAGGTACAGGCTGGAGACGGCGTAGAATCCGTACCAGCCCATGCGCTCGAAAATCTCCATGGCGTTGGCGGACCAGAACGCCCCGGGGAACATCCGGAAGATCGAGGTTTTGGTTGTATTTGCCGGTTCCATGGAAGATCCTTTCCTGTCTGGGCTCAAAGGCGAAGCGTAAGGATACCAGAGAACAAGGAGGAGGCATGTCGTACATCGATCGGGTGAAATGGGGTCAGGGCGAGTCCCGGGTTCAGAAGGTTTTCGAATCGATCTACAAAGACCGGGGCAACGTCCCGAACCTGTTCCGGGTCATGGGGCGGAAGCCGAAACTGCTGAACTCCTTCAATGCGCATTTTGCTGCGGTCATGGCCGACGACACCGTCTCCACCCGGCTCAAGGAGATCCTGGTGGTTCGGGTTTCGACCCTGAACCACTGCGGGTACTGACTGGCTTCCCACACCGTTCTGGCAGAACGGCACGGCGCAACGAAAGCACTGCTGGAGTCTCTGGACGACCTGGACAACTGCCCCCTCACCGAGGGCGAAAAAGCTGCGGTCCGGTTCGCCGAGAACATGACACTGGATCACGCCGCCATGGGCGAGGATGACATCAACCGGCTTCGAAAGTATTACAACGATGACCAGATCGTAGAACTCGCCTCGGTTGTCGGCCTGTTCAACTACCTGAACCGGTTCGCCGAAACCATGGGGTTGTGGCCTACCCGTCCCGGAGAGGGTGGCCCGGACGACGACGAGGCCTGAAGATCCGGTAGCCCCACAACAGGATCCCGGAAAGGGCGCTGAGCACTGCCAGTAAGGCGGCTGCGGTCAACAGCGGGTGGTGGAAATCCTCCCGCTCGCCGTAGTCCATGATGTGGAGCATCCAGAAGAAATCGAAGATGCGCCACTTGCGGCTGCGGCGGGACAGGACCTCGCCGTTCACCGGATCGATATACAGATTCACCTTCTTGGGATGGTCCAGGACGACCTGCCAGACCGGCAGGCGGCCGCCTCGGAACTCCACCGGAGGATCGGACTCGATCCAGACCGCCTTCACCACCTGGGCTTCATGGATGAAATCGGCCAGGGCGATCCGCCGGGCCTCGTTCGAGGTCACAGGCGCAATCAGGTCGCCGGTGGAAGGATCCGCCAATACCAGTGGCCGCCCGTCCCGGGCTTGAAGTTCCCAGACCGTTCGCCCCCTGCGCGTTGCCAGAACCGCGGCGAACACCTGTTGTCCGGCGGCCCTGGCCACCGCCCCGGCATCGGCCAGAACCTCCGGCAACTGGATCGGCACCGGGGCGGACTCTGCAGCATCGGCAGTGCCGCGGATCTCGTCGATATCGAACAGCGTGAAGTAAAGTCCACCCAGGGACCAGGCCAGCAGTTGGAGGGCGACCAGCAATCCCAGCCAGCGGTGCAGCCGGTACGTTCCCCGCCTCGGATTCATGGACAGGGGCTCGGCCGCTCCATTCCGGTAGAGTCGCTCCCCGGCGACCCTCCCCCGCCACATCCGGTATCCCGGCCTCGAACCAGGTAGTGGAACCCTGCGCCGGACAACGGAACCTCCACGTCATCCCAGGCCGTTCCCGCCAGCATCTCTACCAAACATGCGCCGTAGCCGGCGCCTGCCAGTTCCGAGAGCAAACCCCGGGACAGGTCATACCCGTCGGCCCGGGCCGCCGCGTTCCAGCTCAGTCGGGCGACGCCGTCCCCGCCGGTCTGATCCACCGTGAAACCGTTCACAACCGAGGGCCTGCCTGCTGTGGCGTCGAAGGGCGCGCAATCGTCCAGGTCCGCCAGGGCGTCGTTGTCATCGTCCGGATCACACAGGTCCCCGGCGCCGTCGGCATCGAAGTCCAGCTGGTTCGGATTGACGGTACCGTTGCAGTTGTCGTTCCGATCCGGAACCCCATCCAGGTCCAGGTCGTCCAGCACGATCTCGGTCTCCGCCGCCTTCAGGATCCAGTCCTTTTCATCGAAGATCAGGTCCAGCAGCGGCTCGGAAGTGTCCAGAGTGAAATCCTGATCCGCCGCGTCGTTCCATACCGTGCGCACTTCACTTCCGGAACCGGTCACCAGGGTAACCTGAACCGGCATTGTGAAGGTTCCGGCGTCGGACTGAACCTGGCGGATGCGGAGCCACGTTCGGTAGGCGCCGCTCCCCAGGTCGGCGGTGGTCCATCCATATTCGTACCGCGGGGAATTTTCCAGGTAGACCCATTCCTGGAAAAACCAGCCCAGGGAAGCGCCGTACTGCGCCTCCAGGGTCGCCTGATACTCCGCGGTGTTCCCTACCCCGTCCCGGCGTCCGGTATACCAGTCTCTCTGGCCGTCAAAGAAGGCGGTATCCCCCAGAACGCCTCGAAGCATATGTTGCACCCAACCTCCCTTGTCGTACACCGTGTTGCTGAACAGGACGGGAGGGTCATACAGCGGACCGCTGAAATTCTCCCTCCAGAACGAGTTCATGTAGTCCTGATATGCCTGCGCCCCGCTCTCATTCTCCACCCAGAGCGCCTCGGAGTACGTGGCGAAACCCTCGTTAAGCCAGATGTCCGGCCACGTTTCAGGGCTGACCGAATCCCCCCACCACTGGTGGGCCAGTTCGTGGGCGACAATGAAATCGTAGTTGTGGCCGCCGTTGAGAAGGACATAGCCGTACGATGTGTTGCTGGTGTGCTCCATGGCGCCGCTGAACGGGAAGGCGCTGTGGCCGTACTTATCGTCGACGAAAGGATATTCACCGAACAGCTGGGCGAAGAAGCCGAGCATGTCCACGGTACGGTTGAGCGATTCCTGAGCGTCGGCCAGATCTTCCGGGTAGACGTAGTTCACCACCGGCATCGGGTTCCCCAGCAGATCGATGTACGTTTCGGACCAAGTCACGTAGTCGGTACCGGCAACGCTCACCAGGTAGGTTGTGAGCGGGTAGGAAGATCGCCACTTGTAGGTCATCTTCCTGCCTTGTTTGGAGGTCCCCACCGATATGCCGTTGCCGGTGGCGGTCCAGCTGTCATGGACCGTGTACCACTCTTCCACCATCGCCTTGTCATCGGGGCGGTCCTTGCACGGCCACCACGTGCGTGCGCCTTCCGGTTCGGACAGAGACCAGACCATCTCCCCTTCACTGAACTGGGAGTACTTGTTCCACCCGAATGAGCCGGAGACCGGACTGCCGCTGTAGGTCACGACGATCTCGAACGTTTCTCCGGTGTCGTAGGGTCGGTCCAGAGTTACCTGCAGCAGGTTCCCGCCATGGGTGTAAGCCAGACTGGCGCCGCCCAGAGTCACCGAGGAAACCGCCATATTGTCGTACAGGTCCAGCGTTGCAATCTGCAGCCCCGTTACCAGGCTGTCGGCGGTGATGGTTACCGACCCTTCCACGGTCCTGGAGTTGGCGACGAATTCAAGGTCCAGGAAATAGTGCGTGACATCGAAATCTTCCTGGGCCAGCAACGCTTCCGCCCGTTCCTTCGTCAGGGCGCGATCCTGCACCGGGAAGCGATGGGAATCCTTGTAGAATGCCTCCCGCTCTTCCAGGCTCGGAAACCGGGACGGGGCGGGCTCACCGGAAATTCCGGCCGTCGCCGCAAACAGGAAGAGAAGCAGAGAAACCGCCATAAGGCGCAGCGTTCGTGTCATGAATGGTATCCCCATCTGAATTCGCCCGTCATGGACGTCCCTTTTATACGTCGATCCAGGGCAATTATGACCCGAAATCCTGGCATGAGCCAGCTGGACGCAGGGCACAAAAAAGGGCGCCTCTCGCAAGGCGCCCTCTGTTCCAACTCTCGTGCCGGATCAATCAGTTCATGCTCTCACCCACCGGCGGATGGATCTGCAGGTTGCCGCCGGTAATGTATCCGAACACCTCGTAGATCACCGGGGAGCCGGGATCCGCGGTGTCGTGAATACGGATGTGGTAGAAGTCCGGGCAGTCGCAATCTGCCAGCTGGCCGTGGGATCCGCCGGGGGGGCACATGTCGGAAGCCGGTTCCACTTTGCCGGCCTTGCCCGGTTCACCCAGGTCTTCGATGTGGACTGCGAACCAGTGGAAGGTTTCGCCGGCTACGACGCCGCTCAGCGCCTCCGGCGCCTTGCGGATGTTTTTGAAGGTGCCGACCCCTTCGAAGTCGATCTGCTTGGCCGGGGCCGGACGGGCCTGGACGCACCAACCCGGATCGCTGCAACCGATCCAGTCGATCTCCGTTCCGGGAGGCGCACTGGCGGTGCCGGCATGGAACACGAAGTTCCCGCTGGGGCCACGCTGCTGGTGGTGGGTCCACTCGCCATACGGCTGGGGCTGGGCGCCGGTCGGCGCTCCGGCCTGGCCGCCGAAGGTGTAGCGGTCCTCTCCGGAATCCTTCCAGTGCACGCCGGCGGCGTTGGAGCCGTCCCATCCGTTCGCGATATCGACGCCACCACCGGTTACCCGGCATTCGGCCGGTTCCACTCCGCCGCATACCAGGTCGGCGCATTGGGCGTCATTAAACCATTCGCCTCCCAATTCCTCGCAAGGCGGTAAATCGGTGTTGTTAATACAGGAACCGTCCGGCAGGCAGCAGGCGTCGTTTGGCGCCCAGGTCAAAGTGATGGCGCCACCGAATACCACGATGGCCATGGCGGACAACAAAACTACGAATTTCTTCATGGAACCCCTCCTTTAGGACGATCGTCAATTGTGTACACGCGCCGGGCAAACACGGCTCGTTGCCGCACTCGCCCTGTTGCAGAGAAATATACTTCGATTCCGGATCGAAAGAGGCCACTAATGTTGCTGTAGCATTGACGATTCAGACCCAAAAGGTAGCGCCGCGCTTCCTCTATAGGAAAAGTATGAATCGGAACGAAATAGCGCGGCCGGCCACGCCCGGTTGTTACCTTGCCTAACGGCCCGACCTCTCGATCCGCACAAACGGTTGATTTATGTTGACCGTCGTTGCGGAATTGCAATAGCATCGGATCACACCAAATAGTTGACACCAACAGGGTTACATACGATGACGGACCCCGGTAGCGCTGAAATGCAACCGGAATCGACCGTCCAACTGGTCCAGCGCATCCAGCATGGCGATTCCGTAGCCCGCAACATTTTAATTGAGCGCTACTTCGGCGCCCTGCATCGCTGGGCCCGGGGAAGGCTGCCGCACTACGCCCGCCATGAGATGGATACCCAGGATCTTGTGCAGGAAACCCTCATCCGAGCGTTAGACAGGTTGGAGACGTTCGAATCACGGGAGACAGGATCTTTCCTGGCGTACCTGAGGCAGATCCTCAAAAACCGTGTTCGAGACGAGATCCGAAAAGTGTCACGCCGGCCGCGGAATGAGGAATTGCATGACAACATCGAGGAAAAGGGACGGTCACCGATTGAAGAGGCGATCGACCGGGAATCGCTGGAGCGGTACGAAACCGCCCTGGCCCGGTTACCGAAGCAACAGCAGGCGGGAGTGATCATGCGCCTGGAACTCCAGTTTACCCACCAGCAGGTGGCTGACAGCCTCGGCATGAACTCGGCGAACGCCGCGAGGATGATGGTCAGCCGCTCCATCGTGAAGCTGACGGAGTTGATGGACGATGAGTGAAAATAAACAAGCAGGCGACTTCCTTCGCCTGGCCCGGAAAATCGCCGACGGCGAAGAGATCGACTGGAACATAGAGGAAGATCGACTGGACAGCCCGCGGATCCGACTCAGGAACCTCAAGGCGCTGGACAGCATCAGCAAGGTCCACCGCCGAGTCGTATCCGTCGATCTCCCGTTCGAGTCCTGGGGGCCGCTGGAGATCCGGGAACAGATCGGCGAAGGCGGCTTCGGCCGGGTCTACCGCGCGTATGACCGCAACTTGTCACGAACCGTCGCCCTGAAGCTGCTCCCGGACGAGCAGGACGATCCGTTGCTGGCCGATCTGGCGTTCGTGGAAGAGGCCAGGCGGCTGGCCGGTATCAAACACCCCAACGTCGCGACGATCCACGGTGTGGACCGCTTCAAGAACCGCTCCGGTCTATGGATGGAGTGGCTTGATGGGGAAGATCTGGATTCGGCCCTCCTCCGCAACGGCCCGTTCGGCGCCATGGAGGCTGCCGCCATGGGCGTGGAAATCTGCCACGCCCTGGCGGCGGTCCACCAGGCCGAACTGGTCCACCGGGATGTGAAGCTCTCGAACATCTTCAGGGAGCGCGGCGGTCGCATCGTGCTGATGGACTTCGGCTCCAGCACCCGGCAATGCGGCAAAGCCGCCTTCGACGACCTGAACCACCTGTCCGGGACGCCGGTGTACATCGCACCGGAGTGTTTCGAAGGGGTCGATTCCCGGGAACGGATCGATATCTATTCCCTGGGCGTGACGCTGTACCGCCTGTCCTCGGGCAAATATCCGATGGAGCCCGGAACACCGGACGCTTTTACACATAGCCAGCTGGCCCAGGTCCGGTCCCCTCCTGGACCACAACCCGGATCTCCCGGCCCGTTTTATCGAGATCGTCGAAAAGGCGATGCACCCCGATCCGGCGCAGCGTTACCAGAGCGCCGGCGAAATGGAACACGACCTGACCGGCTTCCTGGGCAACGTCCACATAAAGTCCATCGGCAGCCGTCAGAGAACCGCACCGAAGTGGTTCCCCGCCCTGGCAGGGGCGGCGGCACTGGCGATTGCGGCAGTCGCCTTGTTCGTAATCGTTCCGATGCTGACCCGGTTCGACGCCGATGCCGAATTCCTCCTGTGGAACGATGATCGCGGAACCAGCGAACGGCTGGAGCAGGGTTCCCGCATCCGGCCCGGAGACGAGCTGTTCGCCGAGCTGGACCTGAGCCATGCCGCCTACGTCTACATCCTCAACCAGGACAGCCACGGCAGGCAGTACCTGCTGTTCCCTGTGGCCGGCCTTGAGAAAACCAACCCGGTCCAGCCTGGAACCGATGTCCGCCTGCCGGAAGACAATCCCGACGGCGGGTGGCTGGTAGACACCGCCGGTGGCGAAGAGACGATCCTGGTCGTGGCATCCAGGAAGCCGGTCCCGTTTGTCGAGGAAATGATCGCCGGACTGGAGCAGCCGGGTGACGGTGATCCGATCGCCCTTCATGAAGAATTAGCCACCCGCTTGCGCGGCATCGGCGGTCTGTCCCGGCCCGCCCCGACCGAAGGTGACTCCCAGGTCGACGCCATCCGATCTTCGGTAGTGGTCCGCGCCGGAGAACAGGACGGCGTCAAGGTGTGGGAATACAGCCTCAGGAATACGGAGTGAGATTCGCCTGCGCCATCTATCTGCTTCTGTCGATCCTTCCAGGATTCACCTTCGCCGTGTCCGACGTTACGGCCGACAACGTCGATCAATTGATCAAATCGGGCCGGCACAAAGAGGCGGTCCCGCTCGGGAAACAGCTTCTTCTGCAGGCTGAAAATGAATACGGCCCCGACTCCCTGCAGGCGGCGACGGCGGCTCAGATGATCTCTCTGGCCATGTCGTTCGGCAAAATCGGCGAGAAGGAGGAGCGGCAGGATCTGGCGGAACGTGCCGTAGAAATCCGGCGACGTCTTCTGGATGAAAGGGATCCCCTGCTGGCGTTGGCGATTTACACCCTGGGGCAGGTGCATTACCAAACCAATGACTACCCGACCGCCGCAATCCGATTTGGAGAAGCACTCGTTCTAGCAGACAAGTACTACGGCTCCAATGCGACCGAAGTGTACGACTTCGTTCGAGAGTACGGCGCCGCCTTGTTCATGAGCGCCCGTTACGAAGATGCTCTCGCCGCTTTCGAACGGCAGGTTACGATCATCACGGACCACGCCGGAGCGGACCATCCAGCCATCATCGATGCCTACAACAACCTGGCCAGGGTTTACAGCCGGCTGGACCGATATCACGATGCCGAGATCATCCTGCAACGTCTTGTAGACACACTGGACCGACGTATTCCGCCGGATTCGATCCGCCTGTTCCGGGCGCTTCGAACGATGTCGGTCAATCTTACGTTCCAGGGAAGGTTCGACGAAGGTCTGGCTGCGGGGGAACGAGCACTCCGAATCGGACGTGACTCCTCCACCGGTCCTCCCGATGACCTGGCACTCATTCTGAACAATCTGGCAGTTACCCTGATCAGAATAGACGACCATGAAAAGGCACTGCATTATCTGAAGGAGGCGGACAGCATCCTGAACCGGGAAACTGCGAATCCGGCCACGCTGTTGCGGATTCGGATCAATCAGGCCAGGTGTCACCGCGGCTTGGGACAGAATGACGAGGCGATGTCGCTCCTCCGGCAGAGTCAGGCCGATGCGGCCAGCGGCGGCGCCGCTGTAGAGCCAGTCCTAGGCGGATTCCATTATTACGCCGGGAGGATCGAGCGATCGGCCGGTGATTTTACGGCGGCAGCCTCATCGTACCGCAAAGCCCTCCAGGTATTGGCGAGCCAAGGGCAACAGGATAGTTTCGACAGCGCCGAAGTACTGCGGGACCTGGCGCTGCTGGATCTCGACTCGGGCCGAACAGCCGAAGCCAGGGCGGGGCTGGAAGCGTCCGCGGAGATCATGGAAAATCTGACCGGCCGGAGCCATCCGGATTTCATCCAGATTCTGGACGGTCTCGCCCGGGCCGACTTACTGTCAGGCTCCAGGTCCAAAGCGATCGACACCGGACTTGAAGCCGAATCCCTGCGCGCGGTACAAATCGCCGAAACGGTGTCGGGTCTGCCTGAGCGACAGGCCTTGGCGCTGGCCGGCCAGCAACGTACAGGCCTTGACGCCGCCATCGGAGCCGTACTCGGCGGCGGTGGCGATCGTAACGCACGTCGTGCGGTCGTCGAGGCGGTATTCCAAGCCCGTGCCGTGGTGTTCGACGAGATGGTCGCCCGAAGTGAACTGGCCCACTCGGCGACCGAACCTGATTTGGCCACCCTGGTTCAGCGGCTCAGGCGCCGGAAAACGACACTGGCGAATCTGTTTTTGCAGGGTCCGGGTGACCGGCCGGAGTGGTATCGGAGCATTATCCAGAAAGCGCGGGACGAGATCGAGATCCTGGAAACCGGATTGGCAGACAAGAGCAGCACTTATAGAGCTAAGGTAACAAGCCGGGGAGTCGAATTCGACGAGGTAGTGGGTGCTATCCCTCCTTTCGGCGTCTGCATCTCCTATATCCGTTTCGGAGGCGCCGGAGAAAGCCGATACGCCGCAATCGTCCTGTTCCCTCTGAAGGACCATGAACCGAGATTCATCGACCTGGGCCCGGTGGATATCATCGATGCGGCCGTGGGTTCGTGGCGGAAGACCATGCTTGCCGATTCCGTTCTGGTGCTCGACCCGGCAGCAGCCGAGGCGGCCTGCCACAAAGCAGGAAACAGGCTGCGGGCCCTGATCTGGGACCCGGTGGCTGCCTACGCCGCTGATGCCGCAATTAGGCTCATCGTCCCGGCCGGCTCGATCCATCTCGTGAGCTTCGCAGCACTGCCAACGAAAAACGGCGGCTACCTGGTGGAGCAGGAGCCGGTATTGCAGTACCTGACTACTGAGCGGGATCTTATCCGGAAACGGCTTCCCGAGACTGCCGGGGAGGAAATCCTGATCGTCGGAAACCCGAGGTATGACAAGAAGGGGCTCTCCCCTGCCGGGCAAAGAATATCCACCTTGAGGGGCGTTGATAGCGTCTGCAGCGGTTTCAGGGAAACCCGCTTCACAGCTCTCCCCGAAACCGGCAGGGAAGCGCGGCAGGTCCAACGGTTCTGGTTGTCAGGGAAACAGGCAGGAAAAGCATTGCTTCTCGAGAATCAAGCGGCCACGGAGCGCGCCTTCAGGAATCAATCAGGATCGAAGTCGGTGCTGCACCTGGCGACCCACGGCTACTTTTTGGGTGAGGAGTGCGGGGGTAAGGGAACCGTTCGTGGGATCGGAGGCTTGGCCTCGAAGGCAAAACCGGAACCGGTCCCCGGCCCGACGCCGAACCCTTTATTGCTCTCCGGTCTGGCGCTGGCCGGCGCCAACAGTCGGCTGTCCGCCGGTGACGCCGATAATGACGGCATCCTGACCGCCGAGGAGATCGCCTCCTTGGATTTGCAAAACGTCCGGCTGGCGGTGCTGTCCGCCTGCAGGGCCGGCGCAGGCACGATCCAGGCCGGCGAGGGTATCTTCGGTCTGCGGCGGGCGTTTCTTACCGCAGGCGTCGATACGGTGGTTACAAACCTCTGGGATGTGGAGGACAAGGCCGGCCGCGAATGGGTTCGTGCGTTCTACTCCGGCCACCTGCTCCGGAACCTGCCTGTTGCCCGGGCGGTTCGGGAGGCGAGTCTGAAACTGTTGAGCAACCGGCGGGAGCGCGGCCAGCCCACTCACCCGTTTTTCTGGGCGGGATGGTTGGCAACGGGAGCCGCTGGATAACGATATTTTCAGCACAAAGCAAAGGGGGAAATCATGGTTGATCAACAGACAGTCTCAAGGAAATGGTGGCCCAGGTGTATCTGCGTGATCATCGTGATTCTGATCATTGTGATCTTCTGGTGCCGCTGCCCACAGCTTCCGTGTCCTTTATGCCCGGACACAGAAGAGGAAAAGACTATTGCCCAGATCCTGATTGAAGACACACGGGCAGCGACCTGGATGGCCCTGACCAATGACTTTTTCCCTTCCAGCCCGCTACCGGTCACGGACGTGTGCGCCGACTCCAGCAGGGCTGATGCTTGCGCCGGTGGCACCTACGTCACGTCAACAACCAATGGTGTCATGTTCCAGTTCGGGAAGATGCTCGACGCAAACGGGGAGTGGTCCATGACGACCCTGAAAAAGATCGAACTTTACCAGGCCCCGAACTCCGGCGCTTACGATCCGGAGGACGAAACAACCCTCGTGCTGGTGGATACGTTGACGCTCAAGATGTTCGACTGGCTGGACGTGAAGCCGACCGCGAACTGCGTCATCGACCCGTACCACGCCTACACGCTCTTCATCAACGATTATGTCAAACTGGAGTGCGATCCGGACGATTGGGCTGATTTGGACTCCTGTAAACGGAACCGCTCCCTGCACTCCTCCCTCATGGCCGATGTAGGACTGATGACCTATTGGGCGAACTCCAACGGCTACACTGTCGATGCCGAACAGGATTCGACCAGGACGTACGCCTCCTACACTTTCAACTTCGTCGACCCGCTGTACGTCGATCACTGGCTGGGAGGTTGTCTTGAAAAGCAGTATGCCGACATTGTCAAAATCGCCGTGCGATACGATGGGATACCCGGCTCCGCAGGCAGCATCATGGACGATCCACCGACCGACGGCGGTTACCAGAGCTTCCCCATCATAGGCCCGTGATCCGGTGACGCGGCGCATTACATGGTTCGCAGCATTAGCAACGGCTGTCGTGCTGCTCGGCAGCACGGCGGCCGTGCCGTCACCAGGCGATCTGGTCCTGGCGGTGAAGCCGCTCCCCGAGGCCCAGTTGGACAGGATTCGGACCCGGCTGGCACATCATGGATTCACCCTCGGTCCCTTGGCCTGGACAAGTGGCCGATACGATATCCACCTTGTATCCCCCGGCCTCGAGAGCTCATGGCAAGATGCGGTGGCTGCAATGGGATCCGTAAGTGACATTAATGACATTCTCCTCGTTGGAGAACTTCTGGATCAGGTGGAACACCGTTTCACCGTTTATTCCGGCCGGATTCTGATCGAAGTCGAGGCCGGCACCACCGAGAACGAAGCGGCGAGCTGGGGAAAGGACGTTGCTCTGGCCTTGCGTGAGCGATCGGCGCATTCCACCACCACTTACCTCTTTGACGCCCCTGTTCCGGCAAGGCAGCTGGTCGCGCTGCAGACACTCGAAGGTACGGCACCTGTTGTGGAGATCCAACCGGTGATCTACGAACTCGGCGAGCAGGTCGGTACCGGTGGAGGATATCACCGTATTCCCAGCAGGAGGAACATCCTGGGAGTTTTCCAGAGAGGAAACCGTCGGGACCGGATGAAGCAACGCCGCCGTTTTCGAAATTCACGCATAGTCAACCTTAGGAGTTGGGACAGTCCGCTCTGGTTGTTGGTCATGAACAATGAAAAAGAGCTGGTAACAGCCCAGCAGCAGCTCCGGAAGTTACCGTGGGTCATCCACGCCGGAGCCGCCATTTCAACGAACCCGCCCGCGATCCTCACCGGCCAACTGACCGTGAAATTCAAACGGCCGATAGACTTTCACAAGGCCGACCTAACCGTCGGATCTCACATCCTCGAACTCGAGAGGCCGCTGCCTTACGTACCGAACGGCTACCTGTTCACTAACGTAGGGGATGGTTACGCGGTCTATGACATCGTGCAGGAGTTCATGGGTTCGGACCAGGTGCACTACGCCGTACCGAATCTGTATCTGCCGCTATGGAACGCCGATACCACAGGTTGCCCAGCGGAACAGGTGCACACGGATCACGATTATATTCGCGATATCGGCCTATGTGAAGCGTGGGAGCTGGTAGAAGACAAGAACGAGCCATTGACAGTCGCTGTTCTGGATGAAGGAATCAATTGTAGTGACGAGACCGACCTGGGGTGCAGCGAACTGAAGGTATCCACAGTCATCAATTTCGAGACCATGGATACCTGCAATGCAACGGTATCAACGAACAATTGGTGCACAACCTGCCAGGGCGTCATTACCGATTCTAAGGATCATGGACTCAAAGTCGGTCTTGTAATCGGAGCCGAACATGGGATTGAACCGGATGAAAGAGCCCTTTTTGGTGTCGACAAAAAAGTCACACTGATCAACGCCCGGTATCCCTCAATCGAAGGTCCTCTCGACAGTACAACGGAAATTCACTTGGCTGATGCCCTGATCTGGATGGCCGGCGGGGATCCGGCCTGGTCCTGCGGCAGCGAGTTGTACCCCTGCACCGCCCCCTCGGCCACCTGCCTCCCCGGACTCCTGGACGAAGAACACCGTGCAGACATCATCAACCTATCCTTCAGAGTTTCGTCCGCCCCGGCGGAACCATCGTTGTGGCGGCGGTCGGCATTCATAGCACGGATCCGGCTAAGGATTGCGGGGAGGACCCCTGCCCCGTTGATGATGCCATGTGTTACAAACCGTTCGAGGGCCTGCCGGCCGGGCTGGATTATCATGTGGATCTGGCGTCCTCCCCGGACACGATCGCGGTCGGCTCCACGATGTCTTCAGGGGAACCGTATTCACTAGACATGGAGAAAAGGGTCTGCCTCATCCAATGGACCGGGGCTTACCTCGATCTTGTCGCACCCATGGGAAAGAATGACACCACGTTGTCATCCGCTACCCAGACTCTGTCGAAAATTTCGTTCGGAGAATCGTCTGCAGCGACGGCTGTGGTCAGCGGCGTCGCAGCACTGATGCTGCGGGCGAACCCGGACCTGACTGCGGCGCAGGTCGAATGCATCCTGCGACAAACCGCCAGCAGCCTTAAAGAATCCATCGGCGGATGGCTGCTGCCGGGGTGCGAGTATGATGAATTGGGGCACAGCGACTGTGTCGGTCACGGCACGGTGGATGCGTACGAAGCCGTACTGGCCGCACAGGCTTGTGGTGAGAGCACTTTTTTCGCCGGCCCTTGGGCCGATTCCTCCGATGTTGCCTGCACCCAACCATCTCCCGACTCCATTCTCGCCGGCCTGGAGGGCCAATCACAATATCTCGGCTCACGAAGTGCATCCGATGATCCGGTTGTTCACAGAATCCTTGAAGCGCTCTCCCCGGATTGCCCCTGTGACAGGTACGGCACACCTGTGCCGCCTAAGATGGAGCCGTTCAGACTCGCTACTCGTCTACACACTCAAGACATTGAGTTACCGTTAAAAGAGGATCTGATTCGCTTGCTGGAGTGCCTCGCCAACAAGAAGTGTGCGTGCCTGGTTGATCCAAACTGCGTCCGGGTCGGCCTGACCAATGAACACGAGGAGATCTGGCACGACGTGACGTTTCAGGTTTGTGTCACAGACCGCTGCTGGGACCTTCCCGGGCGCTATCCGATGTGGGAAATAGGCGAGGAGCTAACGGTCCCGATGGTGATCGACCGCATGATTCCGGCCCTATGGAGGGCCACCGGGACCCTGCCGGTGTTGAAGGCGTACAGCGCAGGGGAGGAAATACAGTCGCTGAAACAGGCCAACCCCGAGCGAAGAGACTCGTTACCTCCCCCGCCCCGCCCGGGTCGCGGCATCGTAGATCGCCATGGTCCAGAGGACGGCCGGTAGGGTCCAGCGCAAAACCGGTGAGGTGGCGACGGCCAGCCAGTCCGGCAGGATCAGGTTCTGGGTGGCCAAAAGTCCGGTCATCCAGGGTGATGCCAGTATCCAGGAAGCGGCCACCAGCCACACGCCGGACAGCAACAGGGCCGCCCTGCCCCGGTCGCCGTTGAGCAGCTGCCCCAGTCCCGGCATGATCCCGGAGGCGGTGCCGGCCACAGCCGGGTGGAGCTTCGCCGTGCGATACGCCGGATGAGCCTGTCTGGCTCCGGAGTAGACTCCGCCGATATGGATGCATCCCAGAAAGATCGCCAGCACTCCAAGAGTCCAGACCGCCGCCGCGCCCGGAGCACCCAACAGTTCCAGTGTCGGGCCCAGCCGGTCCAGGGTGCCGTAGACCGCCCAGGCCAGTGTCAGGGTGAAGCCGGTCATGGTGATCAGGCAGAGCGCCTTGGCGAATTCACCCCGCAGCATGTGGGCCGCTCCCGGGATCACCAGGGACGGAACCGCCGTCCAGTCCGGGTCGGCGTGGATCTCAGGCGGAGCACCGAAATCGATCCGTCGAGGCGGCGTACCCTGCTTCGTCGCCACCCTGGGCAGCTCGGGTGCTGTTGCAGCCTTCAGTTCGCCGGGAAGATTCAGCTTGTCCACATCTCCCAGGTCATAAACGTTCGAATCGATGCTCATATGCAATTCCTCCGCATTCTGCGTGTGTTGCAAGGCGGGGGCCAGAAAAACGGTCGGGAAACATATGGATCGATTCGGGAGGATTACGGATCCGTGACTTGAAGTTCGAATCAGGCATAAAAAAAGGGCGTCTCTTGCGAGACG
>CALZKF010000032.1 GCA_945787955.1 uncultured Acidobacteriota bacterium
GACCGTTCCACCAGGCCGGTCTCCACTTCCGGGTGACCGATGGCGCCCAGCAGTACCGCATCAAGTCCCCGCCACTGGTCGATGATGGCGTCGGTGACCAGCTCGCCGGTCTTGAGGTAATGCTCACCGCTGTGGGGGTACGGCACCAGCTCGTATTTGAAATCGTGGATCTTCGAGACCGCGTCCAGGACCTTGAGTCCTTCCCGCTGTACTTCAGGTCCGATGCCGTCACCAGGCAGGTCGCCGATCTGATACGTCTTCATGGATGCTCTCCTGGCCGGAACCGCCGGCGCGAATCGAGGATGGTATCAAACCGGGTCGGTCAGCGCTTCAAGACAACAGCGCCCGGACCACCGCGTTGATCCGCTTGCCGTCAGCCCGGCCTTTCACCTTCGGCATCACCGCCTTCATGACCTTGCCCATGTCTTTCGGGGAGGTGGCGCCGGCTTCCTCCACCGCCTCCTGCACCAGCGCCTTCAGCGCGTCATCGCTCAGCTGTTGCGGCAGGTACTCCTCAATGATCGCCAGTTCCTTTTCTTCCTTGACCGCCAGTTCTTCCCGGCCGCCGGCCAGGAAGCTCTCGATGGAATCCCTGCGCTGCTTGGCGGCGGTGGTCAGGACCTGCTGGATATCCTCTTCCTCGAGAACATGATCCCGGCCTTTCTTGCCCCGGAGCTCCACCTCCTTTTCCTGGATCTTCGACTTGACCATCCGGAGCGTGTCCAGGCGGAGCTGGTCCCTGGCTTTCATGGCGGTTTTGATGTCGTCCAGAATCCTCGCTTTAGCCGACATGAGGCCTCCTGATGCGGTTATTCGTTCCTGACGGTGCAGGATAACATTATTACAATCTCGTAATCTCGGCACGGTCGTGGTTTTCTGGACATCTCTTCATCTATGCACAAGATTCACCATGTGGCGCGAGACAGCCCTCGCAAACCCAAACTGGGAGTCCGGCATGGAACACGAACAGCTTACCGAGTTCAGCGGCGTAATCGGGCGGGTGGTCCGGGAGACCATCTCCTGGAAAACCTTGTTCACAGGGATCGCCATGGGGTTCATTCTGGCGGTCACCGTGGTGGTGCTGGCCCTGGTCAAGGCACCCAATGTGGCGATCTTCGCCGGCCAGATCCTCCTGGCAGCTGCCATGGCGCGGTTCGCCCTGAACGGCCTGTTCGGTGAGTGGGACGGAACGCTGTTCTCCTCGTCCGGCGGCTCATGGGGCCAGGTCTCGGCGGTCGCAGCCCGCTACCTGTTCCTGACCTTCGCCTGGCTGGTGCCGGTGTTCTTCCTCGGTCTCAACAGCATGTCCGATCCACAGATGATGATGATGGGCCCGGCCATGGGTGGCCGTGTCACTATGGCGCTGGCCGCCTACATGATGCTCTCTACCCTGTCCCCGCCGATCATCCTCATTGCCGCGGTGTCCGCCACCGACTTCGGTGACTTCCTTTCCGTGGAACATTGGCGAAGGCTGTTCTCGGGACGGGCCAGCGACCTGTTCATGGTCTACGCCGCCTATACCGGCGCTATCGGTATCGGCTGCCTCATCGCGTTCCCGATCCTCATGGCGGCAGGCGCCGTGGCCTGGCAGCTTGCCGTCCTGGTAGGCGCCGTCCTGTTCGCTTTCCTGTTCGGATGGATGGTCAGTCTGCTGGGTCGGCTGTGCGGCTTTTTCGCCTGCGGCGACCAGGGCTTTTCAGGCAAACGAACCGAGGTTCCGGTCAGGTCGGCCGGCCCGAATTCCGATCATGGCGTCCCTGCGGATGCGCAGGCTGCGCCGGCGGCCCCCGCGTCAATTCCGGTTTCCACGATGACGACCCCCCTCGACGGCGGTCCCACCGGCGGGCCTCCCATGCTGCCCGACTCGGCCGAAAAAGTGCAGGCGGCCAGCAAGACGTTTGCTACCGATCCGGACGGCGCCATAGCAGCACTTGAAAAAGTTCATGAGGAGTACGCACCCCACCCCCAGATCCTCCATGCCTTGTCCCTGATGTGCCACCAGGCGGGACGGAAGGAACAAGCGGTAACCTGGGCCAAGGCGGCCCTGCCGGTCTGCTTTGACCGGGGTGCGCTGCCGTTGGCGGCGGAGATCCTCAAGGTTCTCTGGAAGTACCGGGAGGCCCTGGACCTGACGTCGGAACAGACTCTGAAAATCGCCAACTCATTTGCCGATTCAGAGGAACTGGCCTACGCCGCCAACGCCTACGCCCTGGTACTGCATGCGGACCGCAAGAATGTCCGCGCCATCAAGGGGGTCATGCAGGTGGCCAAGACCCTGTCCGGCGAGGTCGGCCGTGCGGCCGATGCGGTTAAGCTGTACGCCTACCTGGAAAAATCCTGCCCCGAAACGCCGCTCATGGAGTACATCCAGGAAGGGTTGGCGCAGGCCAGGAAAAACGAGGCGATAGCCAAGGCCAGTTGATCCGGGCCGGCATTCCTGAGTAGAATCCAGCGTTATGCCATCCCAAAAAGCATGGTGCCAGGTTTGCGGTACATTGCACCCGGCCCAGGAATCCTGTCCGGAGGATCTCTCGCCTACCGGGCCGGAACGCCACAGCTGGCGGACGACGGTGAACATGCGCCAGGGGAAAGAGACCGTTGGAGTAATGGTTGCCCCGGCCGGCAAACGCTGGCGTGCTCGCATCGTCACCTACCCCTCGGGATTCTGGACCGTCTCCCGGGGCACAGCCGTCATGAAGTTCTACGCCGACGACCCCGAGACCGCGGAGCGGGAAGCGGTAAACCACATCGAGGCATTCATTCAAAAATCGGGACTGACCCGGACCGCCGAGTTCCTGCCGGTCCGGTTCGGAACGGAGTCCGATCCGAACGGGAAGACCGGCCGCAGGCTCTGCGGCTGGAACGTTCGGTTCGGCCACAACACCCTGAGTCGCGAGGCTGTCCTCTGTGACGTTTCCGAACGGGGCATCTTCGTTCAGACCGAGAATCCCCTCCCGGCCGGATCGGTTGTCAGGATGGAATTGGACGCTGGCGGAACCCGGATGCCGCTGCGAGGCACCGTGGCCTGGGTGCGGCTGTCCCGGGAAACCGGCAGGGCGCTGGGCATGGGTGTGCGGCTGGTGCGTCCACCTGCCATGTACCTGGATTCGGTAAAGAAACTGACTTGAGCCGGACCTTATTTCTTCCGCCACAGAAACAGCAACACCATGGCGGTATACAGTTCCAGGCGGCCGACGATCATGAGGCCGATCAGGATCAACTTGGCCGGAACCGGGAAAAAGGCATAGTTCTGGGCCGGCCCCACCACTCCGAACCCTGGTCCGATATTGCCGAGACATGCCGCGGATGCCGAAAACGCACCGATCAGGTCCACCCCTCCCAGGGCCGTCATGGCCAGCCCGCCCAGGGCGAACAGGGCGAGGAACAACAGGAAAAAAGTGGTTACGGAGGTGACCACGTCGTCCGGGATGCCCTTGGCTCCCACCCGGACCGGCAGCACGGCGTGGGGCCGGATCATCCGCTTCAGGTCCACGATCATTTTCTTGAGAACGATCATGATCCTGACCACCTTGACCGAACCGCCGGTAGAACCGGAGCATCCGCCCACGAACATCAGCAAAAACAGCAATGCCTTCGAAAACGCCGGCCAGACCTCGTAATCCACGGTGGCGAACCCGGTTGTGGTGACGATGCTGGTGGCCTGGAAAACGGCGTACCGCAGTGCTGTCCACAAACTCCCGTACGTGGAGGAAGCCATAAGGTTCACCGTGATCAGAACCGTCGCCGTGCCGATGAAACCCAGGAACATCCTGAACTCCGGGTCTTTGAGCAGCGGCATCGGCTTGCCCCTGATCAGGTGGAAGTGCAGTGCGAAGTTGGCCCCTGCCATGAGCATGAAGAACACGATCACCATCTCGACCGCCGGATTGGCGAACCCACCGACACTGGCGTTCCGGGTTGAAAAACCACCGGTGGCCATGGTGGCGAAGGCGTGGTTCAACGATTCGAGCCAGCCCATCCCCAGCAGTCGCAGCACTACCGTTTCAAGGGCGGTGATGACCAGGTAGATACCCCACAGCGCCTTGGCGGTGGAGGCGATCCTCGGCGTCAACTTTTCCGTGACCGGCCCCGGAGCCTCGGCGCCCAGAAGTTCCATTCCGCCCACCGCCAGTTTGGGCAGGATGGCGATCCCCAGCACGATGATCCCCATTCCTCCCAGCCAATGGGTAAGGGAACGCCATAACAGGATGCCCTGGGTCTCGCCCTCGGTGGACGTCAGGATCGATGCTCCGGTAGTCGTAAAACCAGAGGCCGATTCGAACAGTGCGTCAACGGCGAAAGCGGGACCCTTGAAAAAGATATACGGCAGGGCTCCAACAACCGACGCGGTGACCCAGGCCGCCGTCACCAGGACGAAAGCCTCCCGCCGTCCGAAGGTGAACTCACCCCCGCTCCGGAAGAGGAGGTTGAGGGCTACTCCCGCGATACCGGCGATCAGCGCCGCCGCAAGAAACGCAGGGCCGTCCCCCTGTCCGGTGAACCAACCGACGGCGCACGGGATCAGGAGGGCGCCGGCCAGGGCCATCTGCAGGCGGCCCAGCATGAGGAAAACGACCCGGAGGTTCATTTCCCGCGGAACATCTTCTCGACCGCCGGCAGGCTGTCCGACATGGTGAACACCAGTGCGTCATCCCCTTTCTGGAACTTGAAGTCACCGCCGGGGACGAACATCTCCTCCCCGCGGATTACCGCCCCGACAATGGCATTCCTGGGAAAATTCAAGTCTTTCAAGTGACGCTTCAGGACCTTGGCGCCCTCGGGGATCTCGAACTCCACGACCTCGGCATCGCCGCCCTCCACCAGGTCCAGGGTCATGATCTCCCTGGGATGCACCATCCTGAGGATGGTGCCTGCGATCATGACCCGGGGAGAGACGGGCAGGTCAACGCCGACCGCCCTGAGGACGTTGAGGAACACCGGGTTGTGGTACAGGGTGACCATGGTGCGGGCTCCCAGTTCCCGGGCCAGCAGCGAACAAAGGATATTGGTTTCATCGTCCTGGGTCGCCGCTACGAAATAGTCTGCATCTTGCACTCCCGCTTCTTTCAGTATCGCCGGAGCGGTGGCATCCCCCTTCAGAACCAGGGCGCCGGGCACCCGGTTGGCCAGGTCGAACGCCCGTTCCGCCCCGCGCTGAACCACCGAAACCTCGATGCCGTCCTTCACCAGGAGTCCGGCCAGCCACGATCCGACATGGCCGGCGCCTGCGATCACAACCTTCAGGGTCGGTCGATGACTCACGCCGATCGATTCCAGGAAAGCAGGTATCGACTCGGTCCGTCCCACGGCGTAGACCGGTTCCCCCGGACGGAGCACCGTGTCACCGCTGGGGATGACGATCCCCGAGGACCGGCTGATCCCGGTCAGCACCCAGCCTTCCGGACCTTGCAGCTCCCTTAAAGGCCGACTGTAGATGTCGGCCCGGCTGGAAGGCCTGGCCTGCAGAATGACCAGCTTGCCATCGGCGAAGTATCGAACACGGGAGACTCCGGGCACCTTGGTCAGGCTGCGGATCTCCTCGGCCACCAACCGTTCCGGGAACAACGGAACGATGTCCGGTTCCGCCACCAGCAGCGGGTTCTTGCCATGTTTCGGCTCGCCCAGGCGGACGACGCAGCGTTTCGCCCCCAGCTTCTTGGCCGTCAAGGCGGCCAGCAGGTTCACGGCGTCGTTGTTGGAGACCGCGAAAAACAGATCTGCGGTCCCGACTCCCCTTCTTTTGAGCAGGGCCGGATCGCAGCCGTCCCCGGTAACCGCGAGGACATCCAGGTCGCTTTCCAGCGCTTTGGCGTTGGCGCGATCCTTTTCGATGATCACGAGGTCGTGACCCTCGGTTACCAGTGATGAGGCGATGTGGTAGCCGACCTGGCCGGCCCCGACAATGAAGATCCGCATGACGACCGGAATGCTAACACGCATGGCGAACCGCTAAAGACCGAATCAGGGAGACTCAGGGGGGTCTTTAAGCGAAATTAAAACGAAAGCGCGAAACTCCGAGTGAGCGTATAAAAGAGGGTCCGGAGCGGTCTGCTCTTGCTTGGTTGAGTTCCGTCCATCAGGAGAGAATTCAGTGAACATCATCAGTTCGTCCTCTATACACGGATTCGTCTGCGTCCTGGCCGTTGTGGCCCTCTCGATTCCGGCGGTCCCGGCCTTCACCGATGGACCGCGTGAAAACACTGACCTGTCCTCCTTTGAAATGCAACGTGAAGGCGGCGTGATCGGTGTGATCACCGTCCGGCCGGAAGAACTTGCACCGGATGACGCTCTGCGGCAGGGCTGGCAACAGTTTGTCGCCGACGGGAACGACGGCTGGAAGGTCCACCTGGACATGCGCTCCGGACTGCCGGCGCTGGTAACCGGCCGCGGGATCGCCTGGCTGCCGGGACCTGGCAACAATCTGGAGGAACCGTCCGGCGACCTGTCCATCGACAGCCTGCAACAAAAGGCCCGCGAATTCCTTCTCAAGCACTCCTTTCTGCTTGGAGACTGGAGCGGTCAGATGACGCCGGACCTGGACGCCACGGTCCGCCGGGGCGACCGGGCCTGGCAGATCAGTTTCCGCCAGCAGGCAGGAGGCGTACCGGTGGAAGGCTCCCGGTTCGATTTCCACATCTCCCATGGGAATATGGTCGCCTTCGGCGCGACCGGTTGGTCCGAAGTCCGGACCTCCCCTGTTCCCGCCGTTGGTCGTAATGAAGCACGGTCCCGGTTGAACGCCTACGCAGGCATCGGGCCGGAATCACCGTATCTGGATCTGGATTCCGGCACGCTCCTGCTGATTCCGGTCAATCCGGACCTGTCCGGGGCGACCCGCTGGTCCGGCCCTGCCGGGCAGGGCTACGGCCACCGTCTGGTCTGGCGGTTCGCGTTCCATGATCCGGCCACCGACCCGACCTGGGTCGGGGAGGTCGACGCCCACACCGGCGCCATTTTCTCGTTCTATAACGACACGAAATACGAGCGCATCAAAGGTTACATCAGCCCGGTCAGCGACAACGGCGATTGCGCCAACGACGGCTGCCTGGTGCCGGATTACCCGATGCCGTTCGCCGACTACAGCATCAACGGCGGCGCCGACCTGGATGCCGGCGAATTCGGCCTCTACGAGTGCTCCACCCTGGGAGACACCATCAATACCAACCTGGACGGTCCGTACATCTGGATCAACGATCAATGCGGGCCGGTCTCGGCATCGGTGAGTTGTGATGAAGAACTGGACCTTGGCGTTGCCGACGGGATCAACTGCGCCGTCGCGCCGGGTCAGTCCGCCGGCAACACCGACGCAGCCCGGTCGTCGTTTTATAACATCGGCCGGGTGATCCAGAAGGCCCAGTACTGGATGCCGTCCAACAACTGGATCCGGAACCGGCTGGAGATCCGGACCAACGTCAACGCCACCTGCAACGCCACCTGGAACGGGCGGCTGAATATGTACCGGGCCGGCAACGGCTGCGGCAACACCGGCCAGCTCCAGGGCGTGGTGGTCCACGAGTGGGGCCACGGCATGGACCAGAACGACGGCGGCGGTTACGACAACCCGTCGGAAGGTTACGCCGACGTGGTGGCGGTGTTCGAGAACCGGGAATCCTGCGTCGGCCGTGGTTTCAAACCGGCCGAGCAGTGCTCGGGCTACGGCGACACCTGCCTGGACTGCACAGGCATCCGGGACATGGACTGGGATGCAAGGCAGGATCACACCCCGGCCACACCGTCCGGATTCAATACCACGTACTGCCCCGGCGGCAGCGGCCCATGCGGCAAAGAGACCCATTGTGCGGCCTACGTCCCCGGTGAATCGATGTTCGATCTCGCCACCCGGGACCTGCCGGCCATGGGGCTGGACGCCGACACCGCCTGGCAGCTGGCGGAGCGTCTGTTCTACGAATCCCGCCCGGGCTCCGGCGGGAACGTATTCAACTGCTCACTGCCAAACTCCGACAGTTGCGGAACCACTTCCTGGTACCACCAACTGCGTGTTCAGGATGACGATGACGGCAACTTGAGCAACGGCACGCCGCACGCAGCTGCTATTTTCGCCGCTTTCGACCGTCACGACATCGCCTGCGGATCGGCAGGCGACTCCGAGAACCAGAACTCCGGCAGCTGCCCTTCCCTGGGCGCACCGGTGGTAACCACACGGTCGATAACCAACGCCGTCGAGCTGAACTGGGATGCGGTGGCCGGTGCGTCTTCCTACCGCATCTACCGCAACGAACATGGCTGCGACCGCGCCCAGGTGCCGTTGGCCGAAGTCACGGCGACAACTTACCTTGACGAAGACCTGGCCAATGATTTCCCGGCGTTCTACCGCGTCGAACCGATCGGCGCGAACTCGGCCTGTACCGGCGCCCTGTCGGCCTGCATGGAAGCCTCGGCCCAACCGCTGGCCGGCCGGGTTAAGTTCAACCAGGCAACCTACGGCTGCAGCAATGAGATCCTTCTGCAGGTAACCGATGCCAACCACAGCAGCGGGACTGTGAACATCACCGTCTGGTCCGACTCCGAGCCGACGCCCGAGACGGTCCTCCTTACGGAAACCACCCCGGGATCCGGCAAGTTCCGCGGCTCGATATTCACTACCTCCGATCCGGCGGCCACCGACGGCCGGCTCACCATCACCGACTCCGGGTCGATCACCGCCCGGTACATCGATGAGGATGACGGCAACGGCGGCTTCAACGTCCCGATGCAGGCCGGCGCCCTGGCCGACTGCGTTTTCCCGGTGATCACAGGAGTCGCCGAGCAGAACGTCACCGGGTCCTCCGCCACCGTGACCTGGACTACCAACGAAATCGCCGACAGCGGCCTGCTCTGGGACCAGGTTACCCCCCCGGGCAATCAAGGCAGCGGCGCTGGGAACACTACCGATCATCAGGTCGTACTCTCCGGCCTCAGCGAATGCACCGTGTACTACTACGAGGTGCGTTCCACCGACCCGGCCGGCAATCTGGCGGTCGACGACAACGGCGGCGCCTGGTTCAACTTCGAAACCCTGGGCGACCTGGGACAGGGGCTGCAGCCCTGCCATGCCGGTCAGATCATAATTCTGGAGCCGGTCTACTCATGCAACGATACCGCTGCGGTCCGTGTCACCGACCTGGACCTGAATCTGGATTCCGGAATCAGCGAAGCGGTGACGGTGACCGTCACCAGCACCACCGAGACCGGCGGCGAACCGGTCGTTCTGACAGAAACGGGACCGAATACATCGGTCTTTGCCGGCTCCATCGCCACCACGTCCGGCGCCTCCGGTCCGGACGGCGTACTCCAGACCACCGGAGGCGATCTTATGACCGCCACCTACCTGGATGCCGATGACGGCACAGGCGATCCGGCGGTATCCTTCGCTACTGCGCTACTGGATTGCGACGGCCCCACCATCACAGGCCTGAGCATCGATTCGCTGACCAACAGCCGAGCGACCTTCAAATGGAATACCGACGAACCGGCCGACCGCCTCATCGAGTGGGGCACAACCCCGGCACTGGGAGAATCGGCCGGGGGCTCGGCACTCCGGGCCAGCCACAACTTCACCGTCAACCGGTTCCACCTTTGCGAGACGATCTGGTTCCGGATCAGCAGCACCGACACACAGGGAAACACCACCGTGGCGGACGACAACGGCCAGCCGTTCCGTTTCAGCACCTGGGACATCCCCGGCCTGTACGTCCTCGAAGACTTCGAGAACGGTGCCAACGGGTGGACCCTGGAAGGAGAATGGGAGATCGTTCTTCCTCAAGGCAACGGCGGATCCTCCGGGAACCCGGATCCGGCGGCGGCGTACAACAATGACACCGTGCTCGGTCATGACCTGACCGGCCAGGGTGCCAATCCATACGACTAAGAACCTCTCAGCAACGAGTCGGCGTTCTCACCGGTCTACGATGGCTCGACATGGACCAATACCACACTGATGTACCATCGCATGCTGAACAACGGGAGCAGCGACGACGCGGCGCTCTGGTTCCGGACCAACGGGGTCGGCCGGCCGGCGTTCCTCAGCCAGGGTCAGTCAACCAGCGAATCCTCGTTCCAGTCGGAGACCGTGGATATCTCCAACTTCGCCGACGGCGCCGCCACGGTCCAATTGGAGTTCCAGCAGGCCTCAGACGGCTCGGGGCAGTATTCCGGCTGGAATGTGGACGACATCATCCTGAAGGACGGATCCCTCCCGGATTTCGCTGAGTGCGGTTCCTGCGCCACGCCGCCGTCCTTCGCCGGAGCAGTCTCGGCGGCGGACAACGATGCCTGCGGCTCCACAGGAGTCACGGTGTCGTGGGAACCGGCGGTAGCATGGGGTTCGGGAGCAGCAGGAACGTACGCGCTGTACCGGGACACCGTTCCCGGGTTTACGCCGTTCGCCGGGAATCTTGTTGCGGCGGGCATCACCACCTTGTCCTACAACGACCTGACCGCACCGAACGATACGGTGCTGTACTACATGGTGCGGTCGGAAAACGACGAAGGATGCGGAACCGGCCCGAACAACTCCGGCGCCACCGACGCAAACAACTCGACCGTCCAGGTTTCCGAAACCACCGCCCAGTCGATTCCGGCGGAAGTAGGATCGGTTCGAGTGGATCTGATCGGCAATGCCCACGTCCGGCTGGACTGGAATGCGGTGACCTCGGCCACCGGCTATCGCATCTACCGCTCCCTCAGTGCCGATCCCGGATCTTTCGGGCTTCTGGGTGATACCGGGAGTACCCTGTACGAGGACATCGGACAAGGCGTCGGCGCCGACAACTACTACTACCAGGTCCTGGGTGTGAACGCCTGCGGACAGGAAGGTGACTAAACGGTCGGTATGATCGGAAGAATCGCTGCTACGATCCTGGGGGTCACCCTGGCGGCAGCCGCGGTGTGTCGGGAACCGCAACCGGTTCCCTCGATTCTCATCATCACCCTGGACACTACACGGGCCGACCGCCTCGGCTGCTACGGAGCGAAAGATGCGGCCACACCGAACCTGGACCGCCTCGCTTCCCGGGGCGCCCTGTTCGAGAACGCACTCAGTCCGGCGCCCCTGACCCTGCCGAGCCATACCAGCCTGTTCAGCGGCCAGGTTCCCAGAAACCACGGGGCCCGGGATAACCTGAACTTCACGGTCGATCCGTCTGTCCGACTTCTGGCCGGGGAGCTGTCGACTGCAGGCTGGTCCACAGGGGCGTGGGTCGGCTCAGTCGTGCTGGACCGCAGCGCCGGTCTGGGTCGGGGCTTCGACGTCTACGACGACTCGGTTAGGATCGGGGAACGGACCGCTTTCGATTACAAGGAGCGTGCCGCCAGCCAGGTAGTAGACGCAGCCCTCAGAGACCTCAGGGGCCTCAAACCACCGTTCTTCCTCTGGGTGCACCTGTTCGATCCCCACCTGCCTTACGTTCCGCCCGAACCTTACCGCAGCCGGTTCAAGGAGCGGCCGTATGACGGCGAAATCGCCTTCATGGATCACGAAATCGGACGCCTCCTGAAAGCGGTGGAGGCAAAGGCGGGGCCTTTGGTTGTGGCGGTGGCCGGCGACCATGGAGAAAGCCTGGGAGACCATGGCGAGGCTGGTCACGGCGTTTTCACCTACAACTCGACCCAGCATGTGCCGTTGATCCTGGCAGGCCATGGCATCCCGGCGGGGCGGCGGATCGGCGTGCCCGTTGGACTCGTGGACCTGGCCCCGACCCTGCTGGACCTGACATCGATCGTGACCCCGGGCTTCGGCGATGGCCGGTCCCTGGCACCGCTCCTGTTGAAGAAGGACCGGGCAGAACGATCCTGGAAAGAGGCATACGAGCTCGAGTCGATGTACGGCCGGTTCGCCTACGGCTGGGAACCGGTCCGGGCCCTGGTGAAGGACGGCTACAAATACATCGACCTCCCGCGCCCGGAACTTTACAACCTGGTCACCGACCCGGAGGAGAGCCAGGATCTTCTCCATCCTGCCGGTGGCGGTCAGGTGCCCGGAAAGACTGTCAATATCGCCCGCCGCCTGCGTTCGGCGCTGGCGACCCGCCTGAACGAGGACGGTGGGGGCACTCCAGGACAGGGAGGCGTCGATCCGGAACGACGGGCCGCCCTGGAGTCACTTGGTTACCTGGGTGGGTCCGGAAGGGTCTCGCATGACCCCGACAAGCCTTTGATCGATCCGAAAGACGGAATCCAGTGGATTGACGACCTGGAGGCCGGCCGGCGGCTCTGCAATTCCGGCAAGGCGGAAGCGGGGATCGACGCTTTACGCCGTCTCCTTGCACGCAACCCGGACAACGTGCCGGCCCTACTCACCCTGGCCGGGTGCAACCTGGCCCTGGGGCTGGCCGATCAGGCGGTGAACGCCTCCCTCCTGGCCCGGGACCTGGCCCCGGAGGACAGCCTGGTCTGGTTCAACCTGGCTAACGCCAGGGCGATGCAGAACAGCCGGAAGGAGGCGGTGGCGGCCTATGAGCAAGCACTGAAACTCCAACCCCGTTTCGCGGATGCCTACCTGAACTATGCGTCGTTCCTCATGCGCACCGCAGACGACCTGTCGGCAGCCGCCCTGCTCCACCGTGCGCGAGAGCAGGGCGTCCTGGACCCGGATATCGAGGCCGAACTGGGGGTGCTGCTCCTCAAGACCGGCGACGTGGATGGCGCCATGGCCGGTTTCCGCCGGGCGCTGGAACTGAACCCCTACGCCAGGGCGCCATTGAAGGCTCTTGCAATGCTGCACCGGAAACAGGGCCAGGATGCGCTGGCCGAAGAGTACGAACGACGCCTCAAATAAATGGGGACATTCCACTTTATACTTCAATAGTTATACGGCGTATAACTATTGAAGTATAAAGTGGAATGTCCCCAATTAAAACAGAGCATCCAACTCCTGCGGGTTCCTGGCTCTCCGTCGTGCGTCGCTTACGCTGATCAATCTGCGCCGGACCAGGGTGGCCAGACTATGGTCCAGGGGGATGCTGCCGTTCTTCTTCTCCAGTCCGACCTGGGTGCGTAGCTGTGCGATCTTGCCTGAGCGGACCAGGTTCCGGACAGCGTCGGTGGCGAACATGATCTCGACTGCCGGAACCCGCCCTTCCCCGTCGGTTCGCGGGATGAGGTGCTGGGAAACCACTGCCGCCAGAGAGATGGACAGCTGGGTGCGGATCGTCTCAAGCTGTTCCGGTGGGAAACTGTCCACGATCCGGTTGATCGACTGGGCCACGTCGCCGGTATGCAGCGTGGACAGCACCAGGTGGCCGGTCTCGGCTGCGGTAATCGCCATGGAGATCGATTCCGTGTCCCGCATCTCCCCTACCAGGAGGACATCGGGATCCTGCCTCAAAGCGGCCCGGAGCGCGCGGGGGAAGCTCGTGGCATCCCGCCCGACCTCCACATGCTCCACTAGCGAAAGCGACGAGTCGTGCTCATACTCCACCGGGTCCTCGATGGTAATGGCGTGGAGCCGTCTTTGCTCCAGGATGCGGCTCAGGATCGATGCCAGGGTGGTGGATTTTCCTGAACCGGTCGGTCCGGTAACCAGCACCAGACCGTGGTGAAGGTTCACGATCCGGTCCAGGACCGGGGGAAGGTTCAGCTCCGTGAAGTCAGGAGGGGTTTTGGGGAGCAGTCGGATCGCCGCAGCCCAACTGCCCTGCTGGCGATGCAGGTTGCACCGGAACCGTCCCATCCCGGGCCGCGTGAAGGCAAAATCCACCGAACCGGTGCGGGCCAGCGTCTGGCGGCGCTCCCGGGGCAGGATGTCGCCGCACAATGTACGAGTCTCCTCTTCGGTGAGCGAATCCCCGGCCGGTGACAGCGTTCCGTTGAGCCGGACCATCGGCGGACTGCCGGCGACGATGAGCAGGTCCGAGGCGTCTCTGTCCCTGGCGGCCTTCAGCAGTCGCCCGATTTCGTCTTTCTCGTCGAATTCGGCGGCCGGCAGTTCCCAGCGTGCGACTGCGGTTTCCGACTGCTCCCGGATCGTCCTCGCAGAAATCTGCACCGCCGGCTCGGCGGCGGTTTCCTTCGCCGCCTCATTCAGCCGCCGGATGAGACGGTCCAGGTTCGGATCAGGCTGGAACTTCTGCTTCAAATACACTCTCCCCCCCAGGCTCGATAATAAATACGTCGAAAACATGACAAATGTCCAGAATTGATTTTTCCGCTACGCTAGGCCCATGGACGTCGCACTGGCCACTTGCAGGACCCTTCCCGAACCCGATTTCGATGCCGAGCCGCTGGTGGAAGCACTGGCCGCCGCCGGGTTTGAGGCCGGTTTTCTGGCTTGGGACGACCCGGCGGTGGACTGGTCCCGAGCACGGTTGACCCTGCTGCGATCCACGTGGAATTATCCCAGGTTTCCGAAGGAATTCATCGATTGGGCCGGGAGAGTCGCCAAGGTGTCCCAGCTCTGGAACCCGCTGGCGGTAGTGCAGTGGAATGTCCACAAACGCTACCTGTTGAACCTGGCGGCCAGGGGGATTCCGGTGGCCCCCACCGAACTGGTGCAGCAAGGCTCGGATCTGGCACTGCAGGCGATCCTGGAAGACAGGGGATGGGACCAGGCGGTGGTCAAGCCCGCTGTCTCCGCCGCGTCTTACCGGACCCTGAATGTCGGTCCGGGGCAAGCGGCCGCCGGAGAGCGGCACCTGCGGGAGCTGGCGGCGGAGCGTGACGTTCTGGTGCAGCGCTACCTGCCCTCGGTGGAAGGGCACGGGGAGCGGGCCCTGGTCTGGGTCGACGGAGAGGTAACCCATGCCGTTCGGAAAACGACCCGGTTCTCGGGAGAAGACGAATCGGTCTCCGCCGCTATGGAGATCTCAACCGCCGAACTCGCCCTGGCCCACCGGGCCGTGGCCGCCATCGACGGCGAACTGCTGTACGCCCGCATCGATATGGCTCCCGGTCCAGACGGCGAGCCGGTAGTAATGGAACTGGAGCTGATTGAACCATCCCTGTTCTTTCCACAGGGCCCGGCCGCTCTCCATCGCCTGGTTGAAGGGATCCGGCTCCGTCTGTCCCGCTGAGTTACCGGGAAGCTGCCAAATTCCCCCGGACCGCCGATTTAACAACTTTCTCGAGTTGCTTGCCATGGGCGTTGACGGCGATCACACCACCCTCCGGATCGACCACCACGGTGAACGGGATCTCCCGTATCCCGAACTGTCGCACCAGTTCCGATTCCCAACTGAGTCCGTCATAAAGCTGCAGGCCGGGAACCTTTTCCCTGTCTACCCACTCCTTGAGTTCGCCGACGGAATAGTCCTCGGAGTAATCCAGGTTGATACCGATGACATGGACCTGGTCGCCATGCTTGCCGGCAATCCTGCGTAACGACGGGAAGCCTTCCAGACAGGGCGGACACCAGGTTGCCCAGAAATCGAAAACAACAACTTTGCCCCGGATTTGGTTGGAGGTGAAGGTCTCCCCTCCCAGGCTCCCGATCTCGAAATCCGGAATCCCGCCAAGGCGCAGGGCCAGGTTCCCCAGTCCCTGCCGGACCCGGATCTGGAGTTCCCGATCGGTATCGTCACCCTCGAACAGTTTCCTGAACACGGCAGCGGCCCGTTCCCGCTCTCCTGCCTCCTCCGCCGTCAGGATCAGGCCGACCGCCGCCGTTGCCACCACTGGAGAATCGGCTCCGATGTCGATGGCCTCCTCCAGGGCCGCAGTGATCTCCTCGACCAGTTCCTGCGAAAGCTCGCCTTTCCGGTCGCGAAGAGCGTTGCGCCCCATGGCGCGCCCGACCAGCGCCACCGGCCGGCTGGAGGATTGCGGAAATTTGTCGAGCATAATCCCGGTAGCGGCCGCCAGCCGCCGCCCCGTTTCCGGCGACAGCCGTACCCAGTCCTTCAGCGTGCCGCCTTCATAGATCCCGATCAGGTTAGCTACTGCAGTTTCCAGGTTTTTTGCGTCGGGATGCCGTTCAATGTACTGCTCCAGGCATGAAGCGGCGGCCCGCTGGATCGCCAGGTTCCACAACCGGGTCTGTCGAGGCCCCAGGGCCGGCGACATGGCGGCAATACGATCCGCTTGAGATTGCCGACCATCCAGGATGTCCGCCAGTACGTCGGTTCTTGAAATGAACTCGTAATGCTTCCAGTCTTCCGCTTCCTTTTCGATCCCGTTCAGGATCGGGATGATTTCCGTGAGAGTCAGGAACGCCCCGTTGCGTCGCATACCGGCCCATGCTTCCACGTTCCGGAACCAGCGCATATCGGTAAAACCCCTGACCACTGCAGACTGCAAATGGGCGACCGCCGCTTTCTTGTTGTCCCGAGACGCCTCTACAAGCGCCAGGGCGACGAACGGTTCATAGTTCGGCGGGTAGATCGATATCTGTCCTCGAAACGCCGATTCAGCCCTTTCCAGGTCCCCTGCGTTGAACCGCTCACGTCCCGCCTCTCCGAGCTTGGAAAACAGTTCCACATCCTCCGGCGTCAAATCCGGAAGAAGCGGGTAGTGCGGCAGAAAATCGTGAAAGTCGCCTGTCAGATTCCCAAGGTAATTGTCAGGCCATTGTTCCTGGCTGCTCACCGAGCCGCCACATCCTGTAGGGCCTCAGCCGCCTCGCAGGTCCCCGCCGAAAACCACCGCCATGAGAACGAGGACTACCCCGGCAGCATATTTGTGGAAGCCTGGAATGTTGAACCTATGACTCATTGTGACACTCCCCTCTTCGGGACTCTCGCAGAAACTCTACACCATCGCGCTTGCGATGATAAGTCGATAGTTCCCGTTGGCATCTAGCTCGGCCAAAGCCAGCCGAATACCCCGGCTGTGACCAGGCTGTAGATGGCGCCATCGAACATCATCTTGAGGGAAGTGCTCCACTTGGTCCCTTTCCAGATCGACTCGGAGGGCACACTGGCGGCATACCCGATGAGCGCCACCGCACCGCTGATCCGGAACACCCGCAGGTAATCGGTCCCCGGCCCGCAGGTGACGCCGGTGACGTACCCCACCAGAATCCCCATGAAGATCGTGAGCAGGAACCACTGCACCAGCGCCTTTCCCATGGCCGGCGGTCCGTTGGGGCGCACGGTCATGAACCCGACCGGACCGAGGGCGAACTTCTTTTTGTTCACTTCCGACGCCATCTCCTTGCCGCAGGCGAACGGGAAGAAATAGTCCCCCGGTCCGACCTTGGCGTCGCGCATGGCTGACAGCACCTGGTCCTCCTCCGGCATCTTGTCGTAATCGTTCTTGTGGATCGGCAACGCCATGTGGAGGATGGAGCTGACGATAAAGACGAATACCGCCGACACCAGAATCGGCAGCCACAGTTCGGCCAGTACAACCATAGTCCCTCCCTTCGGCAGGAACTGGACGTCCCGCCACATCGGGAAATCCTAACACGGCGGATAGGCGGATCCCGGCTGATCTATTGCAAACAGCTACCGACCCTTGCGTTTCCGTCGGAATCCATCCCCCAGCTTCCGGAGTTCGGTGTCAGGGACCGGTTGAGATAGAACCAGGCCTGGCCGGAAGGGGGCGTCGCCACATCCCGGATCAAGGTTGCGGCTGTGTCCCAGCGTGTGCAATCTGCAGTGAAGCCAGGCGAAGTGGATCGTTCAACCTGGTAGCCGGTTGCTCCGGCCTGGGCGGACCAGGAGTACTCATCTTTGTCCGAAGGATTGTGGAAACCGGAATTCCCCGAGGTCTCATCCACGCTGCCGAACCCCGACTCACCGGGGCACTGGTTGTCCAGACCATCGTTGACCTCCGTTGCCCCCGGGTGGGTGGACGTCACCGCATCATCACAATCTCCCGCGCACTCGGCCCATCCATCGCTATCGTTGTCGATATCCACCTCCGCCAGGGCGGCTGCAAGATCAGGTCGCGGGCCGATGTTTCCGGGGTAGGGTCCGGCCACCTGCGGGGATCCGGTCGATACCAGCAGATCCCGGACGGCGGATGGGGCCAAAGGCAGGCCGCCGCAGCCGACCTGGACCCCCTGGATGATCGCGGCGGCGCCGGCGATCATCGGAGCTGCCGAACTGGTCCCGTTGAACAGCCCGGTGTAGTACTGGTTCGGGTCGCCCCCGCCATCGAAGGCATCGCCGTAA
>CALZKF010000033.1 GCA_945787955.1 uncultured Acidobacteriota bacterium
CCGAGGGGACCGAGGGGCGAAAGCGATCCTCCTGCGGTACCGCGACCGGCTCCTGAAGATCGATTGGCCGGCCGGCCGGATCAATGTGAATACGACGGCAGACCTGGAACGTATCGACCCTGCTTCGCTCCCGAACCCTGGAAACTCTATAATGGACGTTTAAGATCTCATGTAAGACCCGAATGGAGAACTTCGGAATGATTCCTGGGTACCGCAGAGTTGCCACCGCTTCGATCCTGGTGCTGGCCGGTATCGGACTTTATTGGGGGACCGCCCTGGGCCAGAGCCAGACCGGCCAGGAAGTGGTCCGTGTGGAACGGGCCTCTTTCGGAGAGCCCTATCCCGCCTATACATACACAAACCTTAATCAGGGCGCCGGCGGTCCGGCCGAAATTGATCTGGCCTCGGTCCTGGGGCAGAAGCCGGTAGTGCTTTACTACTTCATCGCCAAGAATCAGCGAGCCGAACAGGTCTTCCAGGAAATCCAGAAGCTGGCCGACGAACTCGGTCCTAAGAACGTCGCTCTTCTCGGTGTGGCGGTTCCCCGGCCGGGAATGAGTGCCGGGGTGATACGGGAGCGTGCGGCGGCCCTCCAGATCCATGTACCGATCCTGAATGACGAAGGGTTCCGGATTGGACAGCAGCTGGGAGTGAGTCGGGTCCCCAACATCGCCCTGATCGACAAGGACGGAATCCTGCGTATGGCCAACGGCGGTTCGCTGCTCCAGGTCCTGGAGTACAAGCTGACCCTGGCTGAAGGCATCCGCCGCCTGGCGGATACCGGCAAGATCGGGACCTATGCCTACCTGCCCGATTACAGCCCTTCAGTGGAGATGGTAGGGAGAACCGCACCGGATTTCAAAGCGCCGTCGATCAAGAACGGCTCGGTGCAGCAGTGGTCCGGCGTCTATTCCAAGGACACCATCAACCTGCTGATATTCTGGTCCGTGAACTGCCCGCACTGCACCAAGGCGTTGCCCCAGTTCAATAAGTGGTACCGGGAGAACCGGAGCAAGGTGAATATCGTCACCGCCGCCCGGGTGACCAATGCCGCGGAACGGACCAAGACCCGGGAGTTCGTCTCCGCCCAGAAACTGGAGTTCATCACCGTTGAGGATCAGGACCGGGCTGTAGCCGATCTGTACAACGTTACCGCCACACCGACAATATTCGTGGTCGGCCCCAACGGCAAGGTTGATTCCCTGCTCACCAGCAACGGGCCGGATTTCGGCGAAAAAGTTGAAGCCAAGCGAAAACAGCTGCTGAAGTAACCTGTCTGGCCGACCGGCCTATAATAAAGCATGAATCCCGAGGCCGAACACCGGTTCGAAGGCTTGCCGCTGGAGCGGCTGGATATCTTCGATATACCGGACGTCGATATCCGCCGCCAAGCGATCATCGATGTGTTCCACCCGCCCCTGGAGCTGCTGGGGAACGACCTGATCCCCCGTCTGGAGACCCTGGCGGAGACCGAGTTACACATCTTCCAGCCCAGGTTGAACTGGCCGCGGTCCTATAAACCGTTCTGCACCTGGATGGCGATTTCCCGGGAGAAGCAGGGCTATCAGGCCTGCGGTCAATTGAATGTGGGCATGCATCGGGACTATGTTGCGGTCCGCCTCGGTTGGGATACGTCGGTTCCCAGTTTCGGCAGGTTCGAGTTCCTGTGCCGTTACCGGGGTATCGGTGACTTGCTGCGGAGCACTGCTGCTGAGCACGATCTCCAGTTCCGGGTCTACACCGCCGCGCCCTGGCCGGTCGGGTCGGAACTGGTCTACGTTTCCAGGACCGACCTGGCCGGTGCCTTTGCCGATGTGAGGCGTCACGGCGTCTGGTTCGAGATCGGGAGGCGGTACGACCTGCCGCTGCACGAGAAACTGGTGGCGTCACCGGCATTCGGGGGCCACGTCGCTCAGGTGTTCGAGTCCCTGATGCCGGTGTATCTCAGGGCGGCGGGACGTCCCCGGGATTAGGAACGGCCGGATCAGCGCTCCCGGCGTACCAGGACGACGGAGAGATCGTCATGGGGCCGCTCCTTCTGGAGGAACTGGCGGACATCAGCCAACAGAATCTCGCCGGCCCGCTGCACCGTTTCATTGTTCAGTTCCGGCATCATGTTACGGATCCGCTGGGCGCTGAACTCCTCGCCCTCCTGGTTGGTCGCCTCGGACAACCCGTCGGAATAGATCAGGAGCAGTTCTCCAGGCTCCATGTCCAGTATCCCTTCACGGTAATCAACCGTCGGGAGCATTCCCAGTGGGAAGGATGAAGCGGGCAGATCCTCCACCCGGCCGCAGCCGCGCAGGACGAAAGGTGGATTGTGGCCGGCGTTGAGATACCGGATATGGCCGGAACCAGGGCTGAGTTCGGCATAGAACAAGGTGGCGTAGCGGTTATCCAGGCCGTCCTGGTTCAGGATGTTGTTAATCCTGGCGCCCAACTCATCCAGGGAGGCGCTTTCCGGGCCGATGGCGCGCAGGCTGGCCTGGAGCTTGGCCGACAGCAGGGCGGCTCCCAAACCCTTGCCGGCCACATCTCCCAGGACGATGCCCAGGCGATCCGACGGTAGATCGATGTAATCCACCAGATCACCGCCGACATCATTGGCCGGCACCGAGGTGCTCCAAACCGTCCAGCAATCGAGACTGGGCTGCCGCTCCGGCATGAGGGCCAGCTGCACCTGCCGTGCGAACTGAATCTCGTCCTTGGCCAGGAGTTTGTCCTTCAGTTCCAGCATCAGGATGAACAGTAACAGGAGGCAGCCCCAGGGACGCAGGTCGTAACTTATGGAGTAACCCATGAGGGTCAAATGGGTCCAGCCCATGATCGACAGGACCGTGGCCAGCAGCAGGAGCAGCCGACGTGCAGGTGAGAGTTTGAGGAGCAGGCTCTTGGACAGCCAGCCAAGGAGCCAGAACGCCCGGGGTAGGCGCCCCATCTTTTCCAGCCTCTCCCTGGTTTCCGAGTCCAGGTAGAATCGGTACAATTCACGGAATTCCCGTTCCAGAGTCCTGAACAGATCAGCACTCCGGAGGTCCCGGAACACCGCCTTCCCGATTCCGGGATCGCTCTTCTCTTCCTTTGCACCGGGTGTCATGGAACCGCTCATGGTTGCTCCGCTCTGGATCGGATCATTCTACAACAAGAGGTACAATGCGCCGGTGAGCTCGATAAACAGCCCGGATCGAATCCATGGCGCGGTGGAGCGGATCACCTTCCACAGTGACGAGACCGGATTCGCAGTGTTGCGCGTGCGGGTCCGCGGGCGGCGAGAACCGGCTACGGTTGTCGGAACCGTTTCCTCCGTCAGTCCTGGCGAGTCCGTCGAGTGCCGCGGCGCGTGGATCAACGACTCGAAGCACGGCATGCAGTTCCAGGCGGATGAGATCCGGGTCATTCCGCCCACCACCGTGGAAGGGATGGAGCGGTACCTCGGCTCCGGCATGGTGAAAGGGATCGGACCCCACTTTGCACGGAAGCTGGTCCAGGCTTTCGGCGACGAGGTGTTCGAAATCATCGAAAACCGTCCCCAGCGCCTCCTTGAGCTGCCGGGCATCGGCCGGAAACGGCTGGAGGCTGTCACCCGGGCCTGGTCCGAGCAAAAGGCGATACGCGAAATCATGGTCTTCCTGCAGTCTCATAAGGTTGGCCCGGCTCGGGCGGTGCGGATCTACAAGACCTACGGGGACGATGCGGTCCGGATCGTCAGCGAAAATCCGTACCGACTGTCCGGCGAGATCCACGGCATCGGGTTTCTCACCGCCGATGCTATCGCCGCGAGCCTGGGAATTGAAAAGATGTCACCGCTTCGGGCCGAGGCCGGGGTGGTTCATGTCCTCCAGGATTTTGTTGGCCGGGGTCATTGTTGCGTTCCGCATCGGGAGCTTACGGAGCGCTGCATCGAACTGCTCGAGACCCCGGAGGAGATCGTCCGTGAAGCGATCGTCGAGGGAGTCCGGCGCACGGTGTTGTTTGAGGAAGACCTGGACGGCGAACCGTGCATCTGGTTGACCTCCCTGCGGAACGCTGAAATCGAGATCGCCGCCCGGCTGCTGCTGCTCAGGGCCGGACATGCGCCGTGGCAGCCGATCGATGAGGACAAGGCGCTGCCCTGGGTGGAGAAAAAGACCAGCACCGCACTCTCCAGCTCCCAGAAAGAGGCCGCTGCCCTGGCTCTGCGCCACAAGGTCATGGTGATAACCGGCGGGCCGGGGGTGGGCAAGACCACCCTGGTGAATTCGGTTTTGAGGATCGTGACAGCCAAGAAGGGGCGGATCCTATTGTGCGCCCCGACCGGGCGGGCGGCGAAAAGGCTGTCCGAATCCGCCGGTATGGAAGCCCGGACGATCCACCGCCTGCTGGAATTCGACCCGGTGACCGGCGGCTTCAAACGAGGCCCGAAACGGCGGTTGAGCGCTGATCTGGTGGTGCTGGACGAAGCCTCCATGGTGGACGTCGTGCTCATGAGCCAGTTTCTCAATGCTCTACCCGACAGCACCGCGTTACTGTTGGTAGGCGACATTGACCAGATCCCATCGGTCGGCCCCGGTTCGGTACTCCGGGATATCATTGCATCCGGTGCGGTGCCGGTAGCGACCCTGACGGAGATCTTCCGGCAGGCCGAGGCGTCGGAGATCATCCTCAACGCTCACCGGGTGAACCGGGGCGAGATTCCCCGGGGTGGAGAAAAGGATTTTTTCTACATCCCCGCAAATACGCCGGAGGAGATCCTGGCGACGCTGCTTCATGTGGTCCTGGAGCGGATCCCCAGGCGGTTCGGACTGGACCCGGCGAGGGATGTCCAGGTGTTGACGCCGATGAACCGGGGCGCGCTGGGAGCCCGCTCATTGAACCAGGAGCTCCAGCAGCGGATGAACCCGGACCGGGCGGGCGGGGTTGAGCGGTTCGGATCGACCTTCACGCCCGGCGACAAGGTCATCCAGACGGTCAACGACTACGACAAGGAGGTTTTCAACGGCGATATCGGCATCATAAGAGCGGTGGATTCCGCAGCCGGCCGGGTTGAGATCGACTACGACGGTCGCAGGGTGCCTTACGATTCCGGGGAATTGGATGCCATCGCCCTGGCCTACGCCATTACCATCCACAAGTCGCAGGGCTCCGAGTACCCGGCGGTAGTCATGGTGGTTTCCACGCAGCACTACGTTATGTTGCAACGCAATCTGCTCTACACCGGCCTTACTCGCGGGAAGAGCCTGGTAGTCCTGATCGGGCAGCCCCGGGCTCTGGCTACCGCCGTCGGCACATCCAACACGGTGCAGCGGCTCACCGCTCTCCGCAGGCGCCTCAGCTGAAACGGAACAGATCTAGCTGAAGAGAAGCCAAAGTCCGAAGGTGACCAACCCGATGCCGGAAACCCGGTTCACCCAGACCAGCGCCGCAGGGCGGAAGCGATTGCGGAGCAGTGTTGCGCTGCCGGACAAAACACCCCACCACAGCAGGCATCCGGTGGCAACACCAAGAATCAGCAAGAGGGAGGGCACCTTGCCGGTGATCCGGGTGGAGCCGCCCAGGGCGGCGAACACCGTGGTAAAGGCCACCAGTGTCAGCGGGTTGGAGAGCATCAGGCTGAAGCTGGCCGCGAAGGTTGCCCGGGCGCTGCTTCCCGCCGTTGCCGTCGTTCCCTCGGCAGCCCGGGTTCGAAACGCCCGGTAGCCCAGGAACAGCAGAAGAGCGGCGGCCGGCAGGCGGAGCCAAACAGCCCATTCCACCACGAAATCGTTGATGAATGAGATTCCGAAAGCGGCCAGGCCGGCATAGATAAGATCGGCCGCCGTGGCGCCGAGACCGGCGGCCAAGCCGCGGATCCAGCCGTGAGTCAGGGAGCGCTGGATGCATAAGATACCGATCGGGCCGATCGGCATCGACACCACCAACCCCAGCAGGAATCCTTGTGCGAGCGGATCAAACACTTGAAGAACTTACCACCAAACGCCACATTTCTGTTTCAAACCGGTCAAGTTGCCGCACGGGAATGATAAACAACGAAAAAAAATATTTTCCCTACTTATAAGTTGGAATTGAAAGTAAAATTTCTTCGTTCGAGTTGGGGGGGTAATGACAATTCTTGTCATTGATGATGATCGATCGATCTACGAGACCATTGAAGCCGTGTTGGCGGAAGACGGGTATCACTGTCTCACCGCCAAGGACACACACGAGGCCGACCTGGTCCTGGAGACGGTTCCGGTCCATGGCATGACACTCGACCTGAATATCAACGGTTGCAGGCCGATGGAGTGGATACAGCATATCGCCCTCCTGGCCCCGGAACTGATGTTGAGAACGGTGGTGATCACCGGGAACGATATTGAAGAGGCGGACCGGAAACGGATACTCGAGGCAGGCGCCGGCTTGGTTCTGAAGCCGATCGCCGAGGGTGAATTGCGTGAGGCGATCCGCTCCAGCATCGGAACCGCCACCGCCGGCATCGAGCCGGTCAAACCGCCGAGAGGGACGTTCCGGCCGATTTCCGAGGATGTGGAATAAGGCTGCCGGTCACGGCTCGAAGCGCGACGCCTCCCAGGGAATGTTCAGCTCCGCCGGTGAGGCCATGTAACCCAGCAGGGCCGAGGCGGCGACCACCGCCGGGCTGGCCAGGAACCCTTCCCCTCCGATCCCCATCCGGTTCTGCCAGTTGCGGTTGAAGGTGGTAATGGCCCGCTGTCCCTGCTTCAGGGCGTCGGGGCCCTGGCCGAAACAGGGACCGCACCAGGACTCCCGGATCCCGGCGCCGACGGAGCGCAGGATGTCGGCGATCGATTCTCCCCGCAACCTGGAATCCGGCTTCTCAATCTGCTGTTTGACGCCGATTGAGCCGGGGAAGATCACAAACTCGGTTTTCGCCTGGCGGTAACCGGCCTCTTTGGCGCCCTGGATCACCAGGGCGGCCTGCAGCAGGTCGTGGTAACTCCCGTTGGTGCACGATCCGATGAACGCCTTGTCGAAGGTGAGCCTCTCCTGCGCCACCTCTGCCGCCGGCTGGGAATTGGCCGGACTGAACGGTCGGGCGATCATCGGTCGAACCTCCGAGAGGTCAAACGTCTCGTCAATGGCGTAAACCGCCTCGGTGCCCGGCCGGATCGGCGGGTACGGCAAATCGGTCATGCCCTTGGCCCGGTACCACTTGTAGGTGATGTCGTCGGGAGCGAAAATGCCGTTCTGGGATTCGGCTTCGGCCATCATGTTGCAGATGGTGTTGCGGTACGGCATCGGGAGCTGAAGATCCTGGTCCACGAACTCGATCGACATGCCTTGGGACTGCTTCTCGCCCCAGCGCTCCAGCAGTTTCAGGACGATGTCTTTCCCGGCAACCCACGGGAGCAGCTTCCCGGAAAAGCGAACACGGCGGGCTTTCGCCAGGGTGAAGTAGGCGTAGCCGGTGGACCAGCCGAACCCGAGCGTGGTCGAACCGACACCGATGCCGATGGCGCCGTAAGCCCCATAAGCCCTGCTGTGGGAGTCGGCCCCGGGGATGAACTGCCCCGGCATTACAAGCCCTTGTTCCGGAAAATAGAAGTGAAAGATACCGTCGCCTGGATTTGCGTAATAGGGCTTTACCATGTCCTGCGCGGCGGCGAACTGCCGGCCGATGCCGGTCTGTTTGTCGTCGGCGTCGAGGCCGGTGAACACAAAGTGGTCGTTGGCCACCGCCGCCTGCCGCGGGAATATCGTGGCCCCGCCCGTGATCTGGTTGAAGGTGTGGATGGCGAACGGGGCGGTCCCGTCGGATGCGGGAAGGAGGTCGGCGTAGACCCGGAGGGTGTTGCCAGGCTTGACTTCGGCGTCCTTGTCGACCCGGTGCGCCCAGATGATCTGCTCGGTAGTAGTCAGTTTTTTCGCCGTCTCCGTATCGGGCCAGACGATGGCCGGTTCGGTCTCCACCGATGCCCTGAACTCACGGCGGCCAAGGGCATAGATTCCACCGGTCCGGCGGATCTCGTCTTCCTTCGCGGTGAGGGGGATCGGCTCGTAGAATTTCTGTCGGGTTTCGTTGACCAACTGCCTGGAATCGGGATCAAAGGAAAACGAGTCACCGTCACCGGCCTCTTCGACCGCTTCGGGGCACTGCACCACATGCAGGCCGAGGTTGAACGCATTCCGCCGGAAGATATCGCCCATGTTGTCGGCGCAGATGATAACCATTTCCAGGCCGGCCTCTTCCGCCACCGCCTTGAGGCCTGCCGGACTCATTTCGCGGGACGAGCCGATGGCAAACCGGTTCCCGGCGATGACGAATGTTTCACCGCCATGGACACGCTTGCGGAAGTCTGGCATGAGGTAGCGGAACGCTCCCTCCTTCCACTTCTCGTCCAGGGAATCCAGACTCTCGGAAACACAGTCCTTGGCCGGGGTGATCTGATCGGTGTCGATGGCGTCCAGTTTGCGCCCCGGCCGTTTCGGGTCCCAGAAAATCAAGGCCTTCCCGCGGATCCTTTCGCGATCTCCCCGGGCGTCTGATTCGGCGGACCTTGCTCCTGATATCGATTCCATTGTCACGCCCGGCTTCAGTCTGGCCGGGCGAATAATGTGCAGTGCTTCCTTCTTCATGTTCAACCTCATGAGGAAAAGTCAGTATTTCACATTTCGGGGAGTTGCAGCAAACGGGGACAGGCACCTTAACCCGGGTTAAGGTGCCTGTCTCCGAATTAGGTATACTGCGACTATGTGGCATGAAAATATCCTGGGCACTATCGGCGACACGCCGCTGGTGAAGGTCAACCGGCTGGCGAACCATGTGCCGTGCACCGTGCTGGCGAAATTGGAGTTTTTCAATCCGGGTGGGTCGGTCAAGGACAGAATCGGTATCGCCATGGTGGAAGCGGCGGAAAAAGAAGGCAAGCTCAAGCCTGGCGGGACCATCATCGAGGGGACCAGCGGCAATACAGGCGCCGGGCTGGCGTTCGCCGCCATAGCCAAAGGGTACAAGTGCATCTTCACCACCACCGACAAGCAGAGCAAAGAGAAGATGGCGGTCCTCCGTGCTCTGGGGGGTGAAGTGATCGTCTGTCCTACGGCGGTGGCGCCGGAAGACCCTCGATCCTATTACCAGGTCGCCCGCCGGCTGGAAAAAGAGATACCGAATTCCTTTTACATCAATCAGTACGACAACACGGCCAACACTCCGGCTCATTACCGCACCTCCGGACCTGAAATCTGGGAGCAGACCGATCATCGGGTGACGCACTACTTTGCCGGCGCCGGCACCGGTGGGACGATCTCCGGAACATCGCAGTATCTCAAGGAACAAAACCCGGACGTCAAGGTCATCGGTGTCGACCCGCACGGATCGGTTTACTACAAGTACTGGCACACCCGGGAGTTCGACCCGAAAGAGATCTACCCTTACATCACCGAGGGCGTCGGCGAGGACATCCTGGCCGGCAACATGGATTTCGACCTGGTGGACGATTACGTCAGGGTGGACGACAAGACATCGATGCTCATGACCAGGCGTCTTTCCGAGGAGGAAGGGATGTTCGTGGGCGGTTCCTGCGGCATGGTCATGGCAGGGGCGCTGCGGTGGTTGTCGGACCATGCTTCCGAACTCAATCCGTCCGATGTGGCGGTGGTCCTGCTGCCGGACAGCGGATTCCGATATCTTGGAAAGATCTTCAACGATGAGTGGATGCGGGAAAACGGCTTCCTTGAAAGTGCGCCGCAGGCTTCGGCGGCCCAGGTCCTGTCCCGCCGCGAAGATACCGGGAAACTGATCACCGTGTCACCGGACGACTCGGTGGAACATGCTATCGCCGTGATGGCGCAACACGGTATTTCCCAGGTGCCGGTGCTGGACGGGGCAAACATGGTCGGAAGTCTCTCCGAGAGTGTTGTGTTATCCCTCCTTCTCGCCTCCCCGGAGGCCAAATCCCGCCTGGTGACCGACGTCATGGGAGAGCCGTTCCCGGTGGTGGAATCGTCCGCGCCGATCGGTGAACTGGCGACCCTTCTGAAAGGCGGCTGCGGTGCCGTTATGGTCCGCAACGACGCGGACGGCGGTCTGCAGGTTCTGACCCAGACCGACCTGATCGGCGCCCTGACCGAGCGGTGAGCCTGCCCCAGGAGATTCCGTCGCCTCCCAAGGCCCCGCGGGTTCTCCTCCTGGTGCCGACAACCACCTACAAGGTGGCGGCGTTCATGGACGCCGCCTTCGCTCTTGGGGTCCAGGTTGTTGTGGGGAGTGAAAAGGAACGGGTGCTGGGTGAACAGGCCTCCGGGAAGACCCTGACGGTAAACTTCCTCAAGCCGGAACAGGCGGCGGATCGTATTATCGCCTTCGACCGGCGCTGGCCGCTTGACGCGATCGTGGGCACCGATGACGAAACGGTCCTGATCGCCGCCATGGCCTCCCAGCGGCTCGGCCTGCCCCACAACCGGCCGGAGGCGGTTGCAGCCTCCCGGGACAAGGAGCGGACCCGGCAACTGCAGAAGGCGGCGGGGCTGCGCGCTCCGGGGTACCGGCGAGTCGGTTTTGAAGAAGACCTGGAGACGGCAGCAGCAGGAATCCGATACCCGTGCGTCATCAAGCCGGTATTCCTCTCGGCGGGGCGGGGTGTGATCAAGGCCGATACACCGGAGCAGTTTCTGGAGGCATTCGAACGTATCGGAAGAATCCTACGCCGGCCGGCATTGACCCAACGGGGCGGCAAGGCGGCAAGGTACCTCCTGGTGGAGGACTATCTCCCCGGCGACGAGGTGTCACTGGAAGGGCTGCTCACCGACGGCCGGTTCCGTCTGCTGGCGTTATTCGACAAACCGGACCGGATGGAGGGACCGGTGTTTCAGGAAACGATGTTCGTGACTCCGTCCCGCCTGCCCGGCACGGTGCAGGCAGCGGTCGCCGCCGAGGCTGAGGCTGCCTGCGCCGCCCTGGGCCTGACCCACGGACCGGTGCATGTGGAGCTGCGGATCCATGACGGCGTCCCCTGGCTACTCGAAATTGCCGCCCGGACCATCGGCGGCCTGTGTTCCCGGTCGCTGCGTTTTGGTACCGGTTGTTCCCTCGAGGAACTGGTCCTGCGCCACGCCGTCAACTTCGACACCCGGCCCGGGGACGAGAGCGGCGAGGCGTCCGGCGTGCTCATGCTTCCAATGGAACGGGCCGGTATCCTGAAAGAGGTTCGTGGATGCGACGCGGCGCGGCAGGTTCCCGGCATCACCGAACTGACCGTCACCCTGTCGATCGGAAGTGAGGTTATCCCCCCACCGGAAGGGAACAGTTACCTGGGATTCCTGTTCGCCAGGGGAAAAACGCCGGCGGAAGCGGAGAAAGCTCTTCGCATCGCATGGTCAAAGCTGGAAATCGTGCTGGCCGAACCGGCCTGCTAGAGCGGTTCGCTTCAGCAGAACCAGTTTTCGGTCAGCCGGGGGGGACCGTCGGCCTCTCGAACCGGCTGAACCCGGGTCGGCGACGGCTGTTTTCCGGCTATTCCATCGAAGGCGGACCGGATCTGGGCGTAGGTCCTGTACGGATCTTCTTCGGATCGGGCCGCAGCCTCCACAACGGCTGTGACCTCCTGATGCAGGCGGTCCATTCGGGGATCCGGGTGGGACCAGGTGTAACAGAGCCGGTCCTCATCCAGGTTTTTTATGTACGGTGTCATGTCGGGGTGGCCGGTCAGCAGCGATCCCGGTGGTACCAGCAGCCGGATCGAAAGCTGAACCGGGTCGACCTGCTGCACAAGATCCTCTTCCTCAACCCAGTCCAGCAGTTCTTCGTAATCCTCCAGGGAGCACCACGGGTTGAACGGCAGGAGAGACGGCCGCATCGGGATGTTGTGGGCCTGTAGCACCCGAACCGCCTCCCTGGCATCTTCCGGCGTGTGACCCTTGTCCAGGATCTTGAGGATCCTGGCGTTCAGGGACTCCACCGCCGACACCGCAAACCGGGCTCCGCAACGTGCGAATTCCGGCAGGATGTCCCTGTTGTCCAGGATGTGCCGTACCCTGGCGGTAAAGTCGAAGGTCAGGTCGGGAAAGGACTGGTGCATGGCGCGAACGACCTGTCGAGCATGGGTCGGGCCGTTGAGAAAATCCGGATCGGCGAAGGTGATGTGCCCGGCGCCGGCCTGGACCAGATTACCGATGTCGGCCATCACGACATCAATCGGAACAGCCAGAAATTTTCCGCCGTAGACCGGTGGGATCGGGCAGTGCGTGCACATGACCTTGCAGCCCCGGGTCGTTTCCACAGCCCCGGCCAGTCGTGTCTGGCCGCCTTCGATGAACCGGGCGTACCGTTCCAGTGCAGGCAGTCTTCCCCGGTTCGGCACCGGGTATTCCGGCCGGGTCAGTTGCGGTGGCGATTTGCCGCCCGGCGGCCCAAGGTCGCCGGCGGATGCCAGGCGGCCCGCCAGGTCCTGGAGCTGCTGTTCAGGCTCCCCGCCCAGTACCGAGTCGGCCAGAGAACGACGGAAAAGCATCTCGGAATTCAGCCAGCCGTAATAACCGAAAAAGGTGATATGCGCCCCCGGCGATGAGCGGCGAAACGCCGCTGCGGCCTGCACTGCCACCCGCAGGGCGGTATGCATCGGGGTCGAGAATCCGATCAGGCGATACGGACGGTCCGGGAGGTCTTCCTCCACCGCCAGGTCGAGGTAGTCGACCTCGTGGCCGGACTGTTCCAGAAATGCACCTGCGGATGCGACCGCCACCGGCTGACGGCCCAGGTCGTAACATGAAACCAGGAGGATCCTGATCGGCCCGCTCCTACTTTCCAGGTTGGTAATACGGGTTGTCGCCACTGGCATGGTCGGTGACATCCTGGACTGCGACGATTTCCGGAACCTCTTCCCTGATCATCACCTCGACGCCCTGTTTCAGCGTGACGTCAACCATGCCGCAGCCCTGGCAGCCGCCGCCGAACCGGAGGAAGGCGGTATCGTCTTTCAACCCCTCAAGGGAAACCCGGCCGCCATGGCTGGCCAGGGACGGGTTTATCCGCTCCTCAATGACCTTCATGACCCTTTCCGCGATCGGTCCGCTGGGTTTGGGCGGGAATGCTTTGGGGGCGTCGATTTTGAAGCCGGCGCCGCTGATCTCCTCGATGAAATCCACGGTGGCGCCTTCAAGGAAAACGGCGCTGGTCGGATCCATGGCGATCTTGAAATCCCCGGCGTCAAACACCGTATCCGCGTCGTTGATTTCGTCGGGATCAATGAACTGGAGGCCGAACTCGGCCATGGCGGTTCCACCCTTGGTGACCGAAATCCGGAGGCCGGCGCCGGCACGGTCCTGGGCTTCGGCCACTTCCAGCACTTTCTTTTTGGCCAGTTCGGTGACTTCGATCATGATCGCTCCCCCGCCGGATCGTCACGGGCCGGCTGGCTGCAGACTGTAACTTCCATATGGAATCAGTCTAGCACGGAGCTCTTGGAGGCCTGCTCTGTGGCAGCCTGGAAGAGGGACTCGGATTGGCTATCCACCCGGACCATATGAGCCGGATCCAGGACGGTCGCCCGGCCGGTGAACCGGGAGACGATGATCGGCTTGCCCTGATTGGCCTCCACCGTGGCAAATCCGTCCTCGATGGTCACGGTGACGGTTCCCCACGTGATGGTGCTCACCAGCCACGGTGTGACGATACGCACCGGGTCCGGCCCGGTCAGGGTGTAGGTCGCCCGGCCGGTTATTTGGTAAATATCCTGCCCGGGGTGGGAGTCGGTCTCGGGAAACTCCAGTTGGGTGCCGGAGGCAAGCCGGATTCGGTTGAAGCCCTGAACCAGGATCGCCCCACCTTTCCGTCCGGTCCGGAAGAAATTCAGGGCGCCGATCAAGTCCCCGGCCTGCACTCTGGACCAGTGGTCATCAGGATCCATGGTGGATGCCGTCTGGACCGAACCGTTAGTCTCCCGGACCTGCCAGTCCGGATCGCCGGCAAACGCAGCGGAGGCCAGAAGCAGGATCAAAAGAGCTGTTCCGATCCGTATTCCAGCCATGCAGGATCCTCCGGCCGGCCCGGCCCGGCACGTTACATATTCGTCATTAAAAAAATGAATATGTTCCCTGCTTGAAAATCTAGACAGTGGGAAGGGAAAGTCAAGCCGGGTGGAGGCTCGCAGGAGGTTCAGTCCAGGTCGGCTTTCGCGGAATCACCCATTTCCACCCGTTTTTTCCCGGCAGGGAAATACTCGAACCAGCGCCGGGATACAAGGCCGGATGTCGTCGGATCGCAGAAAAGTTCATCAGGGAAGCCGGGCCTGAGACGGGCATCGATGAGTATTGGCGGCTCGAGGGACAGGTGGTTACCGACCTTCCGTGTGGAGGCGGCATGGATGTCGGTAGCCGGATTGAAGCGGGTGAAGGTGGACCACAGGAAATTCATGCTGGAGGCGGCCGCCCGCTCCGCCTCGTCACTGAGGATCACCAGCGGCCAGCCCTCGAACGCCGTGTGGGAAGCCAGCCGGGCTCCGGCGTCTTTATCGTCCGATGCGGAAGGGCCGCCTACAACCAGGCAGCCGGGACAGAAGACATGGGCCGAGGTCACCTCGCTCGGCGGTGCCACCGTCGGCCGGAACTCTGCCGGCAGCGTACGTACCGGGTCTCCCAGGCCGAGCCAGACCCCCTTGGAACCATGATTGATCCTGGGCCCTGTGTAGTCCAGCGTATCCATCGCCAGGTTGGGGAAGATGAACAGGTCGGTCTCGGGCCGGGTCCGTTCCAGCACGTGCTGCAGGGTGGCGCGGAAGTCTCGAAGATCCACGGCCCGGTCGGTGATCAGCAGGAACTTGGTCAGGGCGAGTTGGCCCTCGCCCAGGATACGGAACGCCGACGCCATCGCCTCCCTGTGATACCGCTCCTTGACCACGGCGCCGGCCAGGGAGTGGTACCCGGTTTCGCCGTACGACCACAAACCGGTAACTCCCGGCATCACCAGGGGGAACAGCGGCGACAACAGATCTTGCAGCAGGTCTCCGATGTAGAAGTCCTCCTGTCGCGGCTTTCCCACCACGGTGGCCGGGTAGATGGCGTCTTTGCGGCGGGAAATATGGGAGACCCGGAAGACCGGGAAATCATGCTCCAGGGAGTAGTAACCGTAATGATCGCCGAACGGTCCTTCCGGTCTGCGCTCGCCTGGGGGAACGTGGCCGGTGAGGGCGAACTCCGCCTCGGCTACGAGACGATGCGGTCCGGGCCCGGGACAGGTCTTGAGGCGGGATCCGGCTATCAGGGAGGCCAGCATCATCTCCGGAACGTTTTCCGGCAAAGGTGCGATGGCGGACAGGATCAGCGCCGGCGGTCCCCCCAGGAAAACGGTTACCGGAAGCGGTTCGTTACGGGCCTCCGACACCCGGTAGTGGTAACCGCCGCCCTTGCCGATCTGCCAATGCATGCCGGTGGTGTGGCGGTCATGGACCTGAAGCCGGTACATCCCGAGGTTCGGCACCCCGGTTTCCGGGTGCTCGGTGTAGACCAGGGGCAGGGTGACGAACGGGCCGCCGTCTTTCTCCCAGGTTGTCAGCGCAGGGAGGTGGTCCAGACGCACGTCACTCTCAACGATCTGGTTCACCGGACCGGAACCGGTTTTGCTCAGGCCGACGCGGAACAGTTCCCGGCCGATGTCACGGGCGGACCAGAGTTTGCCCGCGGTAGGGGGGATCAGGGTCTCGGCCAGTTCCACAAGTCGTCGGACCAAGCGTTGCGGTCTGGACCCGAACGCCAGGCCGGCTCTTGCGGCTGTGCCGAACAGGTTGGTCACCACCGGGAACGGGGAGCCCCGCACCTGGGTGAACAACAGGGCGGGGCCTCCGGCAGCGATCACCCGGCGATGGATTTCGGCGATCTCAAGTCGGGGATCGACCTCCGCCTCCACGACTGCCAGATCACCGTTTCGCCGCAGCTCCCGGATGAAGGTGCGGAGATCTGGAAAACCGGAGTCGGCCCGGCTCATCGGGCTTCGTTCAGCCCTGCGGCGAGTTCGGGGAACTCCTGCTTCAATCGTTGCATGGCGCGTTCCGCCTTGAGGATCTCGCCCCGGGCTCGCTGGGCGCGGACCAGCCCGTACAGCGCATTGCCCTGGACGTTCAGGCTGGTGGCGGATGTGGACAAACGGTGCAGGATCGAAACCGCCTGACCGGAGCGGCCGTCGGCCACCAGGGAGGCGGCCAGCTTGAGTTCCGCCACTTCCACCTGGCCGGGATCCCTCCCGGCCTCTTTCTGTAACTGTTCCAAGTGACGCCTCAGGACCGAGACGGCGCCGGCGGTGTTGCCGATCCGCAGCAGGTAGGACGCAACCTCCAATTGGCTGGCAGGCTCGTCCGGGTGCTGGACATGTTTAAGGTAATCCTCGTATCCCGTAAGTATGCGCTCCATCACCTCGGATAGATCCGTAGGGCCGATGACGCCGGAAATCTTACCCAGCAGCCGGCCGTCATGGTCCAGGAACAGCGTGGTAGGCAGGATATTGGCACCGTACCTTGTGGCAAAACCGTCGTCGGCATCGGCATTGACCCGGAGCGTTACGAACAGGTCCGACGCCACGATGATTCGTGGATGGCCGAAGGTCCTGGCATCCATAACCTTGCAGGGTGCGCACCAGCTGGCCCAGACGTCGACCAGCACCGGCTTGTGGGTTTCCGCAGATCTGGCCATGGCGTCGATCCGGGATCCCATCCACGGTATGCGGGCCCGGCCCTCGGCGCAGGCCGGACCGACTCCGGCCAGAATGCCTGCTGCAAAGACCAGCATTGTGACCGCCATCGCTCGGGATAATCGGACCTGAATCATGCGCCAACCTCGAGAAGTCGTGAAGAAAACATACCGGAAATTGAGAATCCGGCAACCGCTGCCCTCATCAACACCAACCCCCCTCCATGATCCCGCACCGGGCGTAACGGGGCAAGCGGTGTATGATCGCGGCCGGCAAAAGAGCGCTCGGGCGCTGAAATCTCTTCGAATGCGAAGTCGGCACACGGCAAGGGCGCTCAGCCTGGATATCGTGGCCGGCGGGCTGTGCGGAGGCTTGCTGGCGGTGCATGTCACCAGGGCTTCCATGACAGCCGCATGGTTGTTTTTGCTCCCGGCGGCGATCTGGGTTGTTTACATCTGGGATCATCCGTCAATGTCGACCTGTCTTATGGGATGCCGGCCTCGCGCAGCTATCGAAGACGCCTTGTGAACCTCCGGTAGAGGTACTACCTTGACCGCATAGCGCTGCTGCCGGCGAAGGGAGTGACGTCATGAACGTGCTGGTTCTCAACAGCGGATCTTCCACGGTCAAGTTCCAGATTATCGAAACGGATCTTGATCTGATCAAGAAAAACGCGGACCGCCGGCTGGCGAAGGGAGTGCTGGAGCGGATCGGCAGCGAGAGCCTGATCACATTCGAAGCCGAGGCTCACGGCAAAACCAAGATGGCCAAACCGATCCGGGACCACCGGGCCGCCATCGACGAAATACTGCGCTGGATCATCTCACCCGAGTCAAAAATAGGCCAGATCACATCCTTGTCCGATATCCACGCCGTCGGCCACCGGGTGGTTCACGGCGGTGAGCAGTTCAAGATCTCATGCCGGATCAACGAGAAGGTGCTGGAGGGGATCGAGGACAACATCGAATTGGCCCCGCTGCATAACCCGGCCAACCTCAAGGGTATTCGCGGGGTCACGGAACTGCTTGGGAACGGGGTTCCCCAGGTGGCGGTGTTCGACACCTCTTTCCACTCCACCATGCCCGAAACGTCCTATCTCTACGGCATCCCGTACCATTTCTACCGACGCTACAAGATCCGGCGGTACGGATTCCACGGCACCTCCCACCGCTATGTCGCTTACCGCTACCGGAAAATCCGCAAGA
>CALZKF010000034.1 GCA_945787955.1 uncultured Acidobacteriota bacterium
GGGCAAGGACGGCAAAGGCCAGGAGTATCAGGAAACTGCCACCGACTCGCATGAGAACCCGCCTATCAGGAACTGCACAGTCCGACAGTTAATCAACCGCCGGTTCGGCGAGGCAACCTGGATAGCGGACCAATGGCGTCCGGTGCGTCGGCCTTTTCTTGATTCCTGAACCCCGGGACCTATCTTCTTTAAGGGAGAGTGTTGAATTTAGGGGCAATACCACAATTATAACTAAAATAATTATAATATTATGGTAATATCGACGACTAAAAGCATCGCTTCCCGGCTTTGGCCGATTCCGGCCATCGCCCTGATCCTGACGATCGGGAGTGGCGGTGCAACCGCCTCCGCCGATCTGAAACCAGGAGCGGTCCTGTTCCACGAAGATTTCGAATCCTACGAGCCGGGGATCGTCGAACCCGGGGGCGATGCCGCCATCAACGACCATTGGTTCACGTTCCGCACCGAACATGGCAAGTCAAAAAAATTCATACCTGAGGTTCAGCTGGTGGACGGCGCCGGTGTCGACGGCTCCCGAGGTTTGCGGCTGTACGCAGGCCTTCGAAAACTGACGACCAGTTCTTTCTTCCTCGGCGTACGCCACAAGTTCACCGCCGACCTTGGTGGTGCGGATCTTGAGCGGCTGCGGTTCACCGCCCAGGCCCGGGCGGAAGTCCGGGACGTCCGCACCGGCCGGACGATGGTCCTTCCGGAAGAATTCATCTTCGCCTGGCGACTGGAGTCGTTCCGAAAATTACGGAGCCGTGGTTTGCGGCAGTTCAACGCCACCGCCATGGGCGCCTTCGATACGATCGGGGGACCACTGTCGGATGCCCTGTCCGGCCGAAAACTGGATTACTCCGAACTGAATCTGGTGGAAGGATTGTCGGAATATCAGATTGTCCTGGTCCTCAGTTCCTGCTGCATCGGTCCGATCTATCGCAGTGGTTTCTACGACATCGAAATCTACCTGGACAATATTCTATTGGAGCTGTTGCCGGTTGATGAAGCCCCACAGGCCCGTGAACTCCGGGACACCCGGTTCAATCCCGACGGCTGTCGCAGCGGCTGGCCCAACGGCGGCGCGATGTACGGCGAGAGGTCGGTCCATTGAGAGATTTCCTGTTGGCGGTGCTGCTCATTCTGGACTTCGTGGTGGTCGGATATTTCTTCATATACATGGCGGTCAACGTGGTTCTGTTGTTCATCAGTAACCGGGTTGTTCCCAGGGAGTTGTACCGCACCGGCCAGTCCAAGAAGGCTCGGAAGCCCGATCCGGGCAAAACGTTCTATCCTCTGGTTTCGTTGATCGTCCCGGCCTATTGCGAAGAGGTCACCATAGTGGAAAATATCCGGTCGTTGATCCGGCTGGATTATCCGCGATTCGAAATCATCGTGGTCAACGACGGCTCCTCGGACCGCACCGTAGCACTGTCGGTGGAGGCGTTCGGGATGGTCCGCAGCGAGGTCGACTACAACCCCCACCTGGGAACCATGCCTATCAGCGGCTACTACCGGGCCACGGTGGAGCTGCCGAAGAAGGTGGAACGGCTGGTACTGCTGGACAAGGCCAACGGTGGCAAAGCCGACGCCATCAACGCCGGCATCAACGCATCCCAGGGCTCTTATGTCGCCTCCATGGACGCCGACTCCCTGCTGGTGGACGATGCGGTCGAACTGGCCATCACGCCGATCTTCGCCGATCCCAACGACGTGGTTGCCTGCGGTGGCGCCGTCGCTCTGAGCAACGGCTGCACCGTAAAGGACGGCAGACTTGCCAGTGTCGGCCTTCCTAAAAAATGGATCGCCCGGTTCCAGGTGGTGGAGTACATGCGGTCGTTCACCCAGAGCCGTACCGCGCTGGGACAGATGAATGCGCTTCTGATCCTGTCCGGAGTGTTTGCCGTGTTCCAGCGTGAAGCGCTGGTGGAGGCCGGCGGGTTCCTGACCAAGCATATGCGTTCCAAGCTGGGCACCGAATACTGCGGTGTCGGTTCGGAGACGGTCTGCGAGGATATGGAGGTGGTGGTCCGGCTGCACCGTTATCTCCTGGACAAGGGGCGCAAGGGTCGGTCCGAGTGCCTGCCGTTCCCGCTGGCCTGGACCGAAGCGCCGGAAATCTGGGAGCATCTCGGCAAGCAGCGCAACCGCTGGTACCGCGGTCTGTGGGAGGTGCTCTCCATCCACCGCGGCATGATGATGCGGCCCCGGTACGGAAGGATCGGGATGTTCGCCCTGCCTTACCAGTTCCTGTTCGAGGCGCTTGCACCGCTGTTGGAGACCGCCGGGTACATCGTGGTGCCGTTGTCCTTCGCCGCCGGCATCCTCAGTCTCCCCGCCATGGTGTCGTTCGTGTCGTTCGCACTGGCCTTCAACCTGATGCTGTCCGCGGGATCGGTTTACGTCTCAATCCGGCGCATGCGCCTCGAGAAGAGCGCCGCCGAAACCGTGCTGATGGACTATCGCGGCGCCAAGACCATCCTGCTGTTGGTGTTTGCCGGGCTGTTGTCCAACCTGGGCTACCGCCAGTACCTGATCTGGTGGCAGCTGAAGGGACTGAAGGATTTCCTGCAGGGCCGCAAGAGCTGGGACAAGTTCGCCCGTCAGGGGTTCGCCGCGGAGGATGAGGCGTAGATGGTCCTGTCCCCATCCATCATGATGCTCGCGGCGCAGATCCTGGCCGGTCTGGTTCTGGTTGGCCTGCTTTACGTGCTCGGCAAGCGTGCCGTGCGCTGGTACCTGCTGCGAACATTGGAACGGCGGGTGGAGAAGGTCCGCAATATCCTGGAGAAGCACCAGGCCAGCAAGTTCGAAAAAGTCGATCGGCTGCTGTTCCAGCTGGGTGATATCCACGACCAGGAGGCGGTGGAAATCGCACTCCATGAAGTGCTGGAGAATGAAGGGGACCGCTTCGGCCCCCGTCTGCGCAAGATCTACAACGACATCGGCCTGGTGGAACACTACCAGGAACGGCTGGCCCATTCCCATCGCTGGGTGGAACGGGCCGAGGCGGCACGGGCCCTGGGGCAGTTGCAGGTCGTGGAGGCGATTCCTGAACTGGTAGCCCGTATGCGGGACACTCACGAGGATGTCAAAACCGTGAAGCAGGCGGCGGCCCAGGCACTGGGTCGCATGCTGGCCGATGAGGCGATTCCCCTGCTGCTGGAAGAACTCAGCCGGCCCGACGACTGGGCCTCCCCCCACATCGCCGAACAGCTGCTCGGGTTCGGCAAGAAGATCGTGGATCCGCTGGTGCAGACCCTGGCTGAGAGCACCAGCACCAACGCACGGCTGTGGTCGGCCCAGATCCTGGGACGGCTGGAGGATCGCAGCGCCACCCCGGTCCTGATCGAACGACTGTCGGATCGATCGGACCGGGTTCGGATCTCGGTGACCGAGGCGCTGGGCCGGTTGAAGGACCGTCGGGCGATCCCCGAACTTACCCGTGTGGCGCTGCGGGACCCGGTGCCGATGGTCCGGGCCGAAGCGGCCAAGTCGATGGGGGAGATCGGCGACCGTTCGGTGATGGCGGAACTGGTTCAGATGATGTCGTCCGGCGACTACTGGACCCGTTTGCGGGCGGTGGAGGCGATCGAGAAACTCAAACCGGAAGACACGTCGCCCCTGGAGCAGGCCCTGGAAGATGAGACCCGGGTGGTGCGCGGCGAAGCGGCCCGGGCGCTGGAACGGCTCGGGGTCCTGGAAAAACGGCTCGTCGATCTGATGGACAAGGATGAGGACCGGGTGCGTGCTGCGACGGACAGCCTGGTGCGGCTGGGGAAAGCCGGCGCCGTGGAATCCCTCCTTCGAGCCACTGCCGACCCCGATCCCGATATGCGTGCCCGGGTCTGTGTTGTCCTTGGCAGGACCGGCGACCAGTACGCCATGCAGGTGATGGATGACCTGTTCAAGGATGACCACTGGCAGGTCCGGGCCGCTGCTGCGGAAGCGGTTGGACGGCTCCGGCCCGAGGATGCGGTCAAACGCCTGGTGCCTGCCCTGGCCGACCGGGACGAACGGGTCCGGGTGGCGGCCATCGACGCCATCCGCAATATCCGCCCGTCCCACCTGGGGGACCACCTGGATGCGCTGATCGAACTTTTCGAATCGGGCGGTGTGGAGGCCAGACGGTCGGTCCTCGGTTCGCTGAAAGCGGCGCCTTCCGATGCGGTGCACGATCTGTTACTGCAGGCGCTGGACGATCCGGACACCGAAGTCCGTTACCTGGCGGTTCGCGAAGCCGGTCGCAGAACCGATGCCGACTGTACCGAAGCGTTGTCCCTCCGTCTGGGGGATTCGGACCAGCGTGTCCGGGTTGAGGCAGCCTGCGCCCTGGGGCGGGAGGCCTCGGAAGACAGCATCACAGCCCTGGTGGAAAGTCTGTCCACCCCGGACCGGGACTTCCGGGAGACGCTCACCGATCTCCTGGCGCCACTGGGTGTGCGCAAGATCCTGGACCGCATCGGGATCCCCGAAGAGACCGAGCGTCGGCTGGCCCTGGTCTGGGCACTGGGAAAGACCGGCGACCCCAACGCCCTGCCGGTCCTGACCCAGCTGGGTGAGGACCCCAACCCTGACATCCGCGCCGCGGTGGCCGGCGCCCTGGGCAAGATCGATGATCCCCGGAGCGTGGATATCCTGGGAATGCTGGTGAACAACCCGGAACCCCGGGTTCGGGCGGCGGCCACCAATGGTATCGGGCACTTGAAAGCGGAGGAGATGCTGCCGGTGCTGCTGGAGTGCACAGACGAACCATCCACCTTCGTTCTGGGACGGCTGGCTGTGGCCCTGGGGTTGATGGGAGGGGAACCGATACTGGCCGGGCTGAACAAGATCGAACAGCGCCTGCAGGAACCGGAAGACCTGGCGCTGGTGGCGATCGGATACGGCCTCTCCGGTTTGCAGGCCGGCGTGGACCTGGCGTTGAGAAGGCTGGCCGATCCGGATCTTGAGCCGGCGATCAGCGCCGCCATGGAGAAGGAACGGCCGGAAGTCCGCTCACGGTTCAGGAAGAATCTGGCGCTGGACGGCGTCGCGCCCGATGACGATTTCCGCTCCCAGAAGCTGCGGGAACGATACATCCAGCAGTTGCTCAACAGCCGGGACAGTGAACGCCGGTCGGCGGCGATCCGCTCCCTGCAATCGATCGGCATCGGCGAAGACACCGGCATCCTGCTCAAGGTGGTGGCAGCCGACCCATCTCCCCAGGTTCGGCGCACCGCCCTGGATTGCCTGGCGCCTGATTACCACGACGACCGGGTCAAGGGAACCCTGCTCCGAGCGCTGCGGGATCCGGTGGGTGAGGTCCGGATCGCTGCGGTGAAGGCGATCGGCCAGGCCGAATCGCCGGAATATAACCGGGAACTGCTGGCTTGCGGCACCCTGGGTGAAGCCGCGGTGATGGCAGCGGTGCTGGAAGCGCTTGCTGCCGCCAACCAGGGACGGGTCGCCGCCTTTGTGGAGGAACTTCGGACGCTGGAAGATCCGTACAGCCAGGCGCTGGGGGCCAGGGCGCTGGGACGGATCGGTGACCCCGAAGCCCAGGAACAGCTGGCCGAATGGCTGGTGAGCCGCAACATCGATCTCCGCGCCGCATCCGTGGTTGCCCTTGGAGACATCGGCACCCGCAAAGCAGGTGAAATCCTGTCTACGAGCACAGGAGATCCTGCCCTGGCGGTGCGGGTTGCCCTGGCGGAGGTGGTCGGGCGGTATCCGGCGGTATCGATCCGGGACTGCATGGAAAGACTGGCCAAGGACCCGGCCACCGAAGTGCGGGCCTCTCTGGCCACTCACCTGGCGGGGCGGGACGACGGTCCGGCGGTCTCCGTGCTGGGCGTGTTTGCATTCGATCCGGAGACCGATATCCGTGTCCTGGGGTTGCTGGGCCTGCTGCGGTCCGGCGGCGCTGCGGCCCTTGGAGAGTTCCTGGAGCTGTTCGACGGGCAACCGCCGGCGGTGGTTCACGAAGTCCGCAAGATCCCCAGGGAGCACACCGCATTCGTAGACCTGGCGAAACAGGTGACCATGGACACCGATCCGGACACCCGTGTCGCCGCCCTGGAAGCTCTCATGGTACTGGACAAGTTGACGCCGGAAACGGTTTTGGCCGGCTTGCAGGACCCGGAGTCGGTAGTGCGTCTCGCCGCCATCGAGGCGGTGCCGATGGTGGACGATCCCGATGTCCGGGAAATGCTGGGAAGATTGATGGAGGACCCTGACGCTACGGTTCGCAAGCAGGTCCGGCGCGGCAAACTGCGCATCCTGAAGAGCGGAAAATAGGGGACATTGCAAGTTATATTTCAATACTTATCTGGAATGAGACTTGTTTAATAAGTATTGATATATAACTTGCAATGTCCCCTTTTCACTGGAGGCGATGATATGGGTAGGAACAGAGCAGCTGTCTGGATGGTGATTCTGCTGTCGTTGGTGATGGTGTTCGCCGCCGGCTGTGAGTACATCAAGAAGGAAATCAACTCGGACCCGACCACGAACCGAGACAAGACCAAGAAGGGCGCCGCCATCGGCGCCGCTTCCGGTGCGGTTCTAGGCGCCCTCCTGGGCGAAGGCGAATTGGACGGAGTGCTGGCAGGCGCAGCCATAGGGGCCGGCATCGGCGCCGGCATCGGCATCTACATGGACAAGCAGGAAGAAAAGCTGGCTCAGATTCCGGGCACCACGGTGGAACGGGTGGACGAGGACAAGCTGCTGGTTCATTTCGAGTCGGACATCCTGTTCGCCGTTGACTCGGCGCAGCTGAGCGGGACGGCCAGGAACAGCCTGAACCAGGCGGCCCAGGTATTCGTGGAGTTCCCGAAGACGGCGATTATCGCCCAGGGGCACACCGATTCCTCCGGCAGCGATGATCACAATCAGCAGTTGTCCGAACGGCGGGCCATGTCGGTCAGGAACTACCTGACTTCACAGGGCATCGACGGCATGCGCATCCTGGCGGAAGGATACGGCGAGGCCTACCCGGTGGCGGACAATTCGACTGCCGCCGGCCGGGACCGGAACCGCCGGGTCGACCTGCTGATCAAAGGTAAGGCGAAGTAACCTGAACTGGCCGAGGACTATCCTGGTTGTACCGCTGGTGTGGTGGACCGCTCGCCTGGGGAGCGGTTCATCCACTTGGTGCTTCCTGGATTTCGTGAACCTGGCGTTCCACGAAGCCGGACACCTGTTCTTCTCTCCATTCGGTTCGACCGTGGGCTACCTGGGCGGGACGATTCTGCAACTGCTGATCCCCGGAGGCCTGGTGGCCTACTTCCTGTTCCGCCGGTCCGAGCCGTTCGCCGCGGCGGTCTGCCTGTGGTGGTTCGGCGAGAACTTCATCAATATCGCGATCTACATGGCTGACGCGCGGTCGCTGGCACTGCCGTTGGTGGGTGGCGGCGACCACGACTGGAACGAACTGTTCTACCGCTGGGGGGTTCTGACACAGCCGTCGGTGCAACGGATCTCGGGGGCCACACACGCCGCCGGGGTCGTCGTCATGCTCCTCGGCCTGGTGTGGTGCGCGTACTTCATCCAGCCGCAAGGCCGCCGCGAGCGCTTCCGCCGCCGCATGGCGATCCGGTTTCCGTGGTCGGAGCGGATGTTGAACTAGTGCGCCCAGCCATGCTTGTTCCGGAACGCCTCGAAGTACTGCATGGTGGCCGGGTGGACGGTGTCGCCGCCCTCCTTCTCGAAGAAGAACTCGGCGCGTTTCACCTGGTCCGGCGCGATCTGGTTCATGGTGGCGGCGTCGTAGAGCCGCCCGCCGATCATGGTCCACGTGACGTTTTCGGATAGGCGGATGTCCTCCAGCGGATTGCCGTCGATCACCGCCAGGTCGGCCAGTTTGCCCTTCTCGATGGAACCGACATCGCCGTCCAGCCCCAGGTACCAGGCGCCGTCGATGGTGGCGCCGCGCAGCGCCTCCCAGGGGCTGAAGCCGCCCTGGACCATGGACCAGATTTCCCAGTGGGCGGCCAGGCCGGCCCGCTGGCCGTGGGCGCCGACGTGGACCGTGACCCCTCGATCCCTGAGTTCCTTGGCGAATTCCGCCACCCGGATGTGGTTGTAGTGCATGTCCGGCGCCTTCTCCCGGCGTATGGAGCGCGGTTCCACGATGAACCGTGGTGTGAACGCCATCAGCCGTTCGTTTTCCCAGACGTTGGTGCGGTCATACCAGTAGTTTTCGCCGGAGATGCCGCCGTAGGCCACGACGAAGGTCGGGGTATAGCCGGTCTCGCCGGCGGCCCAGAACTGCCGGACGTCTTCGTAACCCCGGGCGATCGGGATGGCGTGCTCGATGCCGGTATGGCCGTCGGCGATCTCGCTCATGTTGGTCTGGAATTTGGCGCCGCCTTCCGGCACCACCATGATCCCCAGCTTGCGGCCGGCGGCGATTATTTGCTGGCGCTGGTTCCGCCGGGGCTGCTGATAACTCTTCACCGAGATCGCACCCAGCTCTTTCAACCTTCGGACGTGGAATTCGGCGTCTTCATAATTTTCGATCACCGACCAGTATCCCGGGGCATGGGCGCCGTACAGGATCGTGCCGGTGGAGTAGATGTGAGGGGCGACCAGCAGGCCGGCCCGCTGCATCTCGGCTGCGGCGAAGATCTCGGAAGAGTCGTTGGACGGGTCGTGGACCGTGGTCACACCGAATGCCAGGTTCGCCATTTGCAACCAGTTCTGTTGCGGGGTGATCTCGTTATTGGCCATCGCCCCGTGGGCATGGGCGTCCACGATGCCGGGTACGATGGTTTTTCCCGAGGCGTCGATAACGGTCGCCCCCTCAGGGATTTTGAGCTTATCCGCCGGACCGACGGCGGCGATACGATTGCCGTCGACCAGCACCGTGCCGTTTTCGATAACCTCTTGAAGGTTATCGGCGTCCCGCATGGTGACGACCCGGGCTCCGGTCACGGCGATGACGCCGGACGGGATGTCGGTGTCGGCCTTGAACGCCAGGTCAATCCCGTCGGTCACCGGTTCGGGCAACTGTAGAGGCGCCCCATCCATGAAGGCGAAAACGTCTTTCAGGTCCCGGCTGTACAGCGTGGCGCCATGGGCCCAGTGCAGAGCTCCGCTGTCCGCCGACCAGTGCAGGAATTCTCCGGACCGTGCGGAAACCTTCTTCACCGGAACCGACTTTGTGTCCGGGCCGAGGGTCACCGGCTTGCCGCTGCGGGGCATCGGCGCCACCCAGGCGCTGAACTGCTCGATAAACGCCAGCCACCGGCCGTCGGGGGAGACCTGGTATTCCAGGTTCATCTCACCGGTGACGTGGGTGCGCTCCTCGAGGCCGTCCAGGTTGACGCTCTTGAGCACCAGTTGGGTGTCGTCCTCCACGGTGGAGAAGAAAACCCGTTTGCCGTCTGCGTCGAAATGGGGGTTGAAGCCGGTCTTGCTCACCCGTTTCGGTTCTCCTGAGGACGCATCCACCGGCGTAACGTAGATCCCCGGCTCCATCGACCAGTTGCCGGACAGCAGGTAGCCTCCGGTGATCTTGCGGTAGGTCAGCATCGAACCATCGGGGGAGAACCTGGGCTCTACGAAATGGCCGTTGCCGGCTATGGTATGGCGCTCTGTTCGATCCAGGTTCACGACCTGAACCGTGCCGTGCTCGTCGTCGCTCCAGGTGGTGAAGGCCACCCGGTTACCGTCAGGGGAGAACACGGGGTAGAACTCGTAGACTCCGGTTGTATCGGTGAGGAGGTCTTGCTCGCCTGTTTTCAGATTCTTGAGGTAAATCCGGCCCAGGGCCTGAAAAATAGCCGCGCCACCGTCCGGAGAATACTGGGCCCAGCGGATCATCCGGGTATCGAAGGTCTCCGGCGCGACCTGCACCGGGAAACGCAGCGCCGGTGCAATCTTCTTCTTCGTCTTGATCCGCAATGGGATGACGGCAGCTTCCTTCGTTTCAGTGTCCACCCGGCGAATCTTGCCGCCGGCCCAGAAAACGACGGAGCGGTTATCCGGGGTCCAGGCGATGGCAGGTGTGTTACCCATGCTGCCGTCGGCTTCCTGAAGGTCCCGGTCCAGTTCGGTGTAGACCGCAGTCTCCCCCCCGGATTCCAGGTCCTTGAGGTAAATGGCGCTGGTGAACCCGGATGTGCGCCTGACGAACGCCAGCTTCTTGCCGTCGGGTGAGGGAGTCGGGCGGATGGCGCCGCCGGCGCCGTCCACCAGGACCTCGACCTCGCCGGTGTCCCGATCGAGTCGTTTGATTACGAAAATCCGGCCGGTGGAATCCTTGTTGTACTGCCACACCCGGCCGGCCGTTGCATCCTGGCTGAAATAGACATACCGGCCGTCGGGGGAGTACGCCGGCTCGGCGATGTTCTTCTGTGCCGTCTTGCCGAACGGCCGCTCGATGAGCGGAACACCCCCGCCTCCGCCGTGATGGAACATCCAGATTTCCCCGGCGGGGATGCTCCGCGTAGAGGTGAAGCTCTTTTTGCCGACGATGTAATCACCGTCCGGACTCCAGTTCGGGTTATGGACGATATGCTCGCCCTCCTCGGAGACCGCCCGGGGCTCGGATCCGTCGGCGTTCATGATCCAGATGTTGTCGGCGCCGCCCCGGTCACTGATGAAGGCGATGCTTCCACCGTCCGGGCTGAAGCGGGGTTGGAAGTTCCATTCGATCCCGGTGGCCAGCGCTTTTGCCTTCCCACCGTCGATCGGGACGGAGTAGATATCCCCCAGCATGTCGAATACCACCGTTTGGCCGTCGGGGCTGACGTCCACACCGGACCAGGTGGTCTCCTCAGTATCGATGGTGATGGTTTTCCATTCTCCAGGAGGATTCGAGACGTCCCATTCCGGCTTGTCGGTCTTTTTAACTTCGGCCGGAGCGCCGGAGACCAGCAGCAAACCGGCAAACACGATGGCGAAAGATCGATTTATGGAATTCAACAACATCTCGGGTGGCTCCTGTCGGTGGATAAGCGGAATGTCCCCATTAAAGCAGGTTGGCCAGCTTTTTCTCAAGGACTGCCAGGGTGAACGGCTTCTGGATGAACGGGTCGCCGTTTTGTTCCAGGCTGCCGTAGCCGCTGATCTGGATCACCGGGATGTCCGGGTCGATCTCCCGTATCCGTGCCAGGACCTGGTCGCCGTCCAGGTCCGGCATGGTGCGGTCCAGCAGAACGCACCGCAGCCGATGGCGATGAGCGTCGAACAGTTCCAGGCCTTCCCGGCCGTTGGCCGCCAGGATGACGTCGAACCCGAGAGACTCCAACATTCTTCCCGCCACGTCCCGGACCGGCTCCTCGTCGTCCACCACCAGGATGGCGCCGCCGTTGGCGGCACGCGCAGATTGCGCCGCTCCTGTGGCAATCGGGAGGTCGCTGTCGATTTTGCGGGCCGGGAAAAGCACCAGGAAAGTGGAACCCTCGTCCTGGGCCGACCGGACCTTCAGAGCGCCGCGATGGCTGCGGACGATTCCGATCACCGCCGATAGACCGAGCCCCCGACCGGTGAACTTGGTGCTGAAAAACGGATCGAACAACCGCGACATGACCTTCTCGTCCATGCCGTGGCCGGTGTCGGTCACCTCCAGATAGACATACTCGCCGGCCGAAACCAGTTCGTCGGTATAGTTGTCCCGCAGAAACGTCTCGCTGCAGTTCATGCTGCCGGTACTCACGGAGATGGTGCCGACGGCGCCGTCCAGGGCTTCAGAGGCATTGGTGATCAGATTCATCACCACCTGTCCGATCTGGCTGCTGTCGCCCTCTATGGCTGGAATCTCATCGGCGAAGCGGTAGTCCAGCTTCGCCTTCTTGGAGATGGTTACCTCCAGCATGTGGGACAGTTCCCGGACAAGATCCGACAGGTTCAAGTCCGTCGTCTTCGCCTGGCTCTTCCCCGAGTAGGCGAGCATCTGGCTGCACAGATCGGCGGCCCTGCGGGAGGCGCTTTCAATTTCCTTGATACTGTCTCGCGCCGGGGCGATCGGGGACAACTGGCCCAGGGCCAGGTCGGCGTTCCCGAGGATAACCATCAACAGGTTGTTGAAGTCGTGAGCGATACCACCGGCCAGCACTCCAAGACTTTCCAATTTCTGAGCGTGGCGGACCTGGGCTTCCAGGCTACGGGTCGTCTCTTCCGATTTTTTTCGTGCGGTGATGTCCATGTGGGTGCCGGTCATCCTGAGCGGTTGGCCGTTAGGATTGCGTTCCACGATTTTGCCCTTGTCCAGTACCCAGATCCACTCGCCGGACCTGTTTTTGACGCGGTGTTCGCTCTCATACACCGAGGTCTGGTCGTTGAGGTGGGCCGCAAGGTGTTTCCTGACCCGGGGCAAGTCTTCGGGATGAACCATACTTTCCCAGGAGCCGATATCCCGTGCCGTATCGTCAAGAGAATAACCGAGCATGGAGGCCCAGCGCTGGTCGTGGATCAATTCCCCGGTGAGGATGTTCCAGTCGTACATCCCCAGTTCGGCTCCCTCAAGGGCCAGCTCCATGCGGAGGTTGCTTTCCCGGAGCTGCAGCTCCCTGCGGGTACGTTCCTGGGCGTTGGTGATGATCTCGCCGATGATCCGCAGCAGCGGCGTGTGCTCTGCCGGCCATTCGGAGGGCTGGCGGACGAAATCGAATCCCAGGAAGCCCAACAACCTGTCCTCGACGACAAGAGGAACACTGACCAGGGAGAGGATGTCCTGGCCCTGCAGCAGCAGCCGGAAGCCCTTGGCGGCGGGAGGCAACGCGGCAACCGCAGGGATAACAAAATTCTCGCGTTTCTTGATACGGTCGCCGAACCACGCGTACTCACCGGTGAATGAGATGTTCTGAAGCTGGTCGATAAACGACTCGATCCCTTCCCGGCACCACTCATGGGTGTTGTCGGCTGTGATTGGATCATCTTCATGGAAACGGAAGATATAGCTGCGGTCGGCATTGGCGAATCTGCCGATCAACTCAAGGGCCCGGTCAATGGCGCGATTCAGATCGGAGGCCGGCACCCGGATAAACTCCGAGGACAAATCGGCGATCAATCGCTCGAAACGGGTCTGCTGTCTCAGGCGCTCTTCGTTGCGGCTGCGTTCGATCTCGCCGGAGATCCGGGCGGCGAACAGCTGCAGGATCGACATGGCGTTCTCGGCCCCAGTCACCGGCTTGCGGTACAGGGCGACCAGGATTCCCATGGGCGTGTTCCGGGAGTCGAACAGCGGGATACCGATGTAGCCCTCGATTCCCATACGTCTGAGGGCCGCGTCGCGGGGGAAAAGGTCGGCGACGCTGGCCGGGTAGCAACATGCGGACTGGCCGAGCACCGTTTCGCACGGCGTATGCAGCAGGCTGTATAGAAAGTTGTCCTGATGCCTGCTTTCACCGAAGAATGACAACGTTTGGATCGAGTCGCATTTCGGGGCGGTCAGCTCGCCGATAAAAGCGAAATCGGCTGCGATGGCTGCGGCCAGCTCACGGGTCATATGGGCCATGAACAGCGGCCCCGGTCTCGCCGAGTCGCTGGCCAGAATCTTCCGGATCGCCACCTCGGTGGTACGCAGCAGGGACTCCGAATTGTGCAGTTGCGACAATTCTTCAGGGCTGATGCGGATTGGGCCGGACATAGGTTTCATCATGCACAGTATGCCAGAATCCAGGCTTACTTGTCCGTCAGGGTGTACTCCCCCTCCCACTCGGTTTGACGGCGGTAGATCCAGAACCACTGTTCCGGCCGGGTGCGGAGTTCACGGTCCAGGGCGGAGGCAATGATTTTCGCCATCTCCACTGCGGAAGAAATCCCCGCAGTATCCAATTCCTGGTACTGTACCGCCGTACCACCGTCCTCAAGACGCTCCGAAAGTCCCAATACGACAGCCGCCCCGGAACGGCATGCCAGCTCCGGCGGCCCCAGGGGCATACGGGTCGCGTTTCCGAGAAACGGCACGGTGATCCGGCGGCCGGTGGAGAGCCGGTCCATCATAACCCCCAGTACCCCGCCTCGGGTAAGCCAGCGGTAGGCGGTGATGCCGGCGCCGGCTTCCCCCCGGACCAGGGTTCGGATCCCGGCCCGCTCCCGGCAGCGGATCTGTTTCCGTTCCAGCCCCGGTGTCCGCAGGTTCCGGGCGATCACCGCCACCGGCGCGATATTCTCCCGGGCCAGCGCCATGGACATCAGATCCCAGTTGGCGGCATGGGCGGTGACCAGCAGGATCCCTTTCCCACGGGCTGCCGCTTTCCGGACCTGGTCCATGCCCTCGATCCGTGCGCCCTCGAGGGCCTGTTCGGGGGGACGGTCCAGCATCCAGAACATTTCGAACATGGTTTGACCCATGTGCCGCCAGGCCGACGCGGTGGCCCTGGCCGGGTCGTTCACGCCGGCCCGCTCCAGGTTGGTTCGGATCCTGGGATTCTTCCGGCCGCCCAGCCGGTGGGCTATGGCGCCGAACCAGCAGCCGAGTCGTAAGGCGAAAGACCTGGGCAGACGGCTCAGGGCCCCTACGGCAGCAACCGCCACGGTGTCCAGTATCCGGCTCATCGGGAAAAATATAACAGGTAGAGTTGTAAATAGACACCGTCGGCAGGTGTAGTATTCAATAAGGTGATGGTAGCCGTTCAGGAGGTTCGCAGTGACCGATTCGGGTAAGAAATGGTTGATAGGCTGCAGCATCGCCGCGTTCATGATGGTGCTGGTGCTGGCGGCTTTTGTCTGGGGCGGCGTGATGCTGTTCCGCAAAGCGGCCGACGGTATCGAAGAAATGGAATCGACGTCCCGTGCCGTCAGCCAGCGCTTCGGCGAGGCTTCAGATTTCACACCGGACCCCGGCGGTGAAATCCCCGCCTCCCGGATGGAAGCGTTCCTCGCCGCCCGGGAGATTATGGCACCGAGCCGTAACGAGCTGGCGGCCACCCTGGCCAACCTGGACGGATCAGAAACCGGCGGCGGCGGGAAGATGAGGGCCGGGGTCCGATTGATTCCAAGGATCTTTCAGTTCTACGGCAGCCGCAACGAGGCCTGCCTCGAAGCCGGAATCGGGCCGGGTGAATACGGGTACTACTACATACTGGCCTATTACAATTTCCTGAAGAAACCGGTGACCGCCGGCCCCGGATTCAACCTGGTGGGGGGGGCGGGCGACCGCGGCGCTCCCGGGACCTCTTCCAGCGAATTCGATGTGCGTGAAGACCGCCGGGAGAATGTCCTGTGCGCCGCCCGGGACCTGGCGCTGCCGATCCTGCGGAACCAGTCGGCGGCCCTGCAGGTGGACGCCGCGACGGGACCATGGGCCGGGCGTTTGGAGGACGAGATCGCCCTTTTGGAAGCAGACCCGTACAGGTTGCCGTGGCGGGACGGCCTCCCGCAACGTATCGCCCGCTCCCTGGAGCCGTACCGTGACCGGCTTGAGGCAAGCTGGAACGAGATGTCCAACCCGCTGGAGATCGGCACACAGCTGCACTGAAGAGCGAGGATGAACCATGGAAGAAAAAAAGGGGATGCCGGGATGGATCAAAGGTTGCCTCACCGGGTGCGCCGTTCTGCTGCTGCTGGCAGTGATCCTGATGACGTTCGTCTGCCAGCAATTCAAAAGCATGTTCGAAGGGGTGACCCAGGCGGAAGAGAGTTTCGCACAGCTCACCAGGGAATACGGTGACTACCACACTTACAGCCCCGACGGGACCGTTTCGGTGACGGCGGCCCAGGTCGAAAGATTCCTCAGGATTCGTGAAGGTATGGTGGATGAGCGGGTCCGCATGGAGGAGGAACTCGTGAACTTTGACCTGGATATTGATGATGAAGAAATCGGGCCGCGCAAGGTTTGGGAGGTGCTGACCGCCGTAGGCGGCTTGATGAACCTGGCAGGCGAGTACCTGGCCGTGCGCAATGAGAAACTCCTTCTGGAAGAGATGTCCCTGGGCGAGTACCTCTGGATCTATTCCCTGACGTACTACTCCTGGCTCGGGCACGAAGTCGTGGCCGGGCCGGAGTTGACCGTCGACGGAAAGACCCGGGAGCTGTTCCGGGACAGCGAGTCGCCGTTGTCCCCCCGGGAGCAGCAGCGCCGGTACCGCCGGGTGGCGGTCACCCTGTTCCAGAACCAGATCGGCGCCGTACCCGAAACCGATCCGGAGCGGCTGGAGCTTTTTAAGCGGGAATTCGGCCGGTTCGAGAACGATCTCCGTGGGGTGATCTGGGTAGGCGGCCTGCCGGACACCGATGCGGCAGTACTGGAGCCGTACCGGGACCGTCTCGAGGCGACCTGGCACCCGCCCACCAATTTGATGGAACTGCCGTTCCCTGAAGACGCCAGCGGGGTCCGGTACCAGATTAAATAAAAGGGGTCAGGCACCTTTTCGCCTTTTTCCCCCTGCCTGTCCTATGCAGCACGCTCTGGTTGCACTCATCTACAGGTACGCAAGGAAGCCTGTAAGATGAGGGTAGGCATGAGAGCGAAACTGGAGCAACAGCACGAGGCCGGCTTCGGATGGGCCATGGCCTGTTGCCGCTGGGACCGGGACGAGGCGATGGAGGTGCTGCAGGCCTCCTACCTCAAGGTTCTGGACGGCAAGGCCCGGTTCGACGGCAGGTCCGAATTCAGGACCTGGCTGTTCGGCGTCATACGGCGGACGGCCATGGAGAGCCGCCGCCGCCGGACGGTCCGCGACATCGCCCTGAAAAACTGGTTCACCGGAAACCCCGCTCCCGCCGCCAACCCGACTCCCGAGAAGGTCCACGAGACGGCCGAAGTCCACCAGCGTCTCCGCAACCTGCTGCAGCAGTTGTCGGAGCGCCAGAGGGACTTGCTGCATCTGGTGTTCTACCAGGACATGACCATCGAACAGGCAGCAAGCGTACTGGGCATCAACCTCGGAACTGCCCGAACCCATTACGCGCGGGGGAAGGCGCAGCTGAAAAGGCTGCTTATTGAGTCAGGAGAAACATCATGGGAACGAATGACCATGACGACAAGCGGATAAGAGACCTCTTCCGGGAAGCCCGGAACGAGGAAAAAACCTCCATCCCGTCGTTTGACGACGTGGTGGCAACCAAGCCGACCGCGGCGAAAGCGTCCTGGTTCACCCGCCTGTGGACCGGCCCCGGCCTGAAACTGGCCATGGGCAGCCTGGCCACCGTGATGATTGCGGTGTGGGCGGCAAGTGTGTTCACGGAGCAGAACAGGGGTGTGGTGGAGACGCCGGAAGGGGACGTCCTGGTGCCGGTTCGTGAGGTGGAACAGTTCATACCGGAAGTGCCGGAAGTGCTGGATGCCGTGGAAGATGAACCGACGCTGGAGGAGCAGGTTCCGCCTGAGTCGATCGTCGTCAAGAAGTACACGCCTCTGCCTTCGCCTGTGCCTGCAGAGCCTGGACCGATTGTTCTGGCCGATCCGCAACCAAGTGTACTGCCGTCAGAGAACGCGAGAGAAAAGTCGCAGATGAAAATGCCCGAAAAACGCGACGACAGCAAGGAGACGGAGCGTATGGCTGCAGGACCTCCACCGGTTGCCAACGAGCCGTTGCTCGCGCAAGCACGGCGGCCGATTACAGGGCTTGAAAAGGTAGAGTCCACCTCAAGGTTCACCGACGGTCTCATTCAGGACATGCCAACACCAGGGCGGTTTTACCAGAACGTTTTGATCCTCCAACCAGGTGAACAGGACGCAGACGGCGACGGCGACACGAACGTCCACGGTTCCCGCTCACGTGATTACAAGTCAATCGTCGGTGGGGTGCGCAGTTCTGGAGAAACGATTCTCGAACGCAGGGAAGACTTCAACACCGAGTCCTACGCACCGATCCACG
>CALZKF010000035.1 GCA_945787955.1 uncultured Acidobacteriota bacterium
CGGACGGTGACCTGGCCGCCGCCATGGACTCCTACATTGAGCACCTCCTGACCGCCACTCTGAGGTGGCCGGATGGCAGCTTCCAGTTTGCGGAGGGTCGCGCCAACCTGGATGGAGCAGTGACCGGCAGTCTGCACACCACCGGCTTCATCCTCAAACATGTCATGAACTCTCCTACCGGCATCCAAAAGGTCCGTACCCGGATCGGCCGGCCGGATACCCGGGTCAGAGCTACAGCAAAAGTTACCGAATGTATCCGTCTGGGTGCGTTGAACCAGTTCCAACTGGAGTTGCTGCAGCGCTGCGCCGACCCTGTAGAACTGACCGACCTCGTCAAGGACTATCCGGAAGGGAAGGACGATGCCTACCGCTCCGTCTACGGCATGCTGCTGACCGGCCTCCTCGAGGTCAGCCGGGCGGAGAAACCTGAAGAGCAGGCGACCCTGGTCAGCCGTGAAGAAGCCCTGGCCTGGCTGGCCAAGGTGGACCAGGCCGACCATTACGGCATTCTGGGCCTTACCGAAGCCGCCAGCCGGGAGATGATCCGGGATTCGTATTACAGTTTGGCCCGCAAGATGCACCCGGACCGGTTCCATTCCGGGCCGCTCCAGGACCTTCTGGAACAGGTGGACTCGTTTTTCACCTACGTCACCGATGCGTACAATACGCTTTACGATCCGGACCTGCGCAAGGACTACGACCGCCAGAGGCTGGAACTGGCTGCGGGCCAAAACCGTGAAGAAAAAACCGACACCGCCTATGTTGCGCGGCAGAATCTTCTCCGGGGTCGTGAGCTGGCGTTAAAAAAGAAATACGCCGAGGCCGCCGGCTTCCTTGAGAACGCCCTCGAACTGGACCGCGACAACGTGGAGATCCTCACCGAACTGGGCAAACTGCTGACCCTCAACCCCAGGCGAAGGGCCGAGGGCGAAAGGTACCTGGTGCGGGCCGGTGAACTGAATCCATCGTACACCGCATCCTACATGGCTCTGGCCGAGTTCTACGGCCGTATCGAGAGATACGACGAGGCTGCAGCCATGTGCCGCAAGACCCTCAAATGGGAGCCGGCCCATGATATGGCCGCCCGGATCCTGAAGGAACTGGGCAAGGGTTCCTCCAAGGAAGGCTTGTTCCGCGGTCTGTTCGGAGGCTGAGCAGGTGCCGATCCTGGTGGACGGGGACAACCTCCTGGGAGCCTGGCGCGGCCGGTCGCGTTCGGACCGGGACAAGCGCCAACTCGCCGGCCAGATCCACAGCTTCGCCATCGCCAAACGCCGACGGGTGCTGGTGGTATTCGACGGAGTTCCTGAAACACCGCCGCCGTCGCAGGATGTCCTGTTCTCCGGCCATGGGCGGAAGGCGGACGACTTGATCCTGGCCCTTCTGGGTGACGAGATCAATCCCCGGGGCTGGATCGTAGTTACCAATGACCGGCCCCTGGGAGACCGTTGCCGCCACCTGGGCGCACAGGTGGAACGGTGTGACAAGTTCCGGAAGCGACTTACCGCTTCCGGCGGCGGAGAGAAGCCGGAGGGCCGGGTCGACGTGGATGACTGGCTGGATTGGTTCGGAGAGGAGTCCTAGTCCGAACCGAGACTGGCCACAGTGGCGCCGTCACCCCCCTCCCCGGCCCCGCCTGGACGGTAGGATGCCACATGGGGGTGGCCCTTCAGGAACCTGCGTACGGCCGCCTTCAGTCGCCCTGTGCCGTGACCGTGGATGATACGGACCTCGGATACCCCCTGGAGTGCGGACCGATCCAGAAAGCGGTCCACCGCCTCAAGCGCCTCGTCCACGGTTTTGCCCAACAGCATCAACTCGAGGGCCGGTCCCGTGGCGTCGGATTCCGTCGGCTGCGGTGGTCGCCGTCTGGCGGCCTCAGTCTGGATGAACGAACGATCGGGGCTGTTCGCCGCCGGAACGGCGTCTGTATCGGGACGGGCCAGGTCGGCTGCCTGGACCGTGAATTTTACTTTGCCCAGCCGGACCTCCACTTGCTCCCCACGCACCTGCACCACCCGGCCCCGCCGCCCCAGCGAGCGGACCAGAACCTCGACGCCCTGCCGCAATTCCGACCGCTCCAGGGCACGGCCGGTTTCCATCCGGCCGCTATTGAATGCTTCCGGGGCCACCCGACGCAGTCTGCCTTCCACCCGCGCTTGAGTTTTCAACTCCCGGTCCCGGCGCTTGCGATCCTGGATCGCAGCGATCTCTCCCCGGGCTTCCGCTCGGAACCGTTTCAGTGCATCCTCCAGCGCTTTGGCGGACCGCCGCCGGAGCCGTTCCGTTTCTTCCACCAACCGGTTGGTCTGCTCCTCCCGCTCACGAGCCAGGGCCTCCCGGGAACGTTCCATCTCGTCCCTGCCCGCTTCCATCTCCGCTGTCAGTTTCCTGAGCCTGGCGAGGAACGCCTCGGTCTGGCGGCTGTCCTTCCCCAGCAGAGAACGGGCCTGTTCCACCACCGCACCAGGCAGCCCCAGCCGTCCGGCGATCTCGATTCCGGCGGATACTCCCGCCGCCCCCATTGCAACCCGGAATGTCGGCTGGAGGCTGCTCTCGTCGAACTCCATGGCGGCGCTGGCGGCGCCGGGTGTGGTGTACGCCCACGCCTTCAACCTGCCGAAGTGGGTCGTTGCAACACAGGTCGCGCCGGGTACCTGAAATTCCGTCAGAACCGCCTGGGCCAGGGCTGCCCCTTCCGAGGGCTCGGTCCCGGTGCCGATTTCGTCGAACAACAGCAGCGCAGGCGTCCGTAGCTCGGTGAGGAATCGCGCCACCGCAGCCAGGTGAGCGGAAAATGTGGACAGGTCGGCCTCAATGGACTGGTGATCGCCGATATCGGCCCGTACCTGGCGATACAGGGGCAGCACGACCTCATCCGCCGGCACCGGGATCGCAGCCTGGGCCATGAGCGTTGCCAGTCCCAACGTTTTGATCGCTACCGTTTTGCCGCCGGTGTTCGGGCCGGAGATCACCAGGACCTGGTCTGAAGGATCGAGTGTGAAGCTGACCGGGACGCAACCGCCGCCCTCCTCCCGCAACCTGCGGTCCAGTAACGGGTGCCGCAGGTTATGCAGCAGGAGCGGGCCATCCTCCCGCACCGTGGGAATCACCCCGCCGGATTCCCGTCCGAACTCGGCCCGGGCCTGCAGACCGTCCAACCGGCCGATCCAGTCGACCACCCGGACCAGCTCATCAATTCGGAGGGCCAGGTCCCGTGACCACCCGGCCAGGATCCTGTCCTGTTCCTCCGACTCTTCCTCCGCCAGGCGGACCTGTTGGTTGTTCAGTTCCACCGTCTCCAGCGGCTCCACGAAAAGGGTGGCGCCGGAGGAAGAAGAGGCGTGGACGATGCCCTGGACACGCCTGGGAGCGTCGGCCCGCACCGGCAGGACGAAGCGGCCGTTACGCTGGGTCACGAAATCGTCCTGTATGACCGCGCCGGTATCAGGACGGTGCAGGAGGCGCTCCAGCATCTGGCGCAACCGCCGGCCGTTTCGAGCCAAAGCCTGGCGGATTCGCCGCAGTTCGGCGCTGGCGTCGTCGGTGAGGGCGCCGTCCGGCCCGATGCACTCCAGTATCGGGCGGACCTCGTGCCGGAGATCGGGGACGCCGGCACCGGCAAGGCGAAGCCCCGGGTACTCCCGTTCAGGGAGGCCGGCCAGAGACGACCCGGTTTCGCCACCAGCCTCCAGTACCAGGGCCAGGTCCCGCAGTTCGCCGGTCTCGAGGCGCTCCCCCGGGATCCTGAGCCGGGCCAGTCCCGGTGCCGGGTCCGGCAGAAAGCCGGACAGCAGCCTGCCGCGACGCTCCAAATGAGTCGTCGCTTCAAGGACCAGGCCGTGAGCCGATTCGATCGCCGCAGGGTCGGTGAGTACCGGGATTGCGAGCACGGCGTCGGCACCGGCCCGGGTTCTGGCGTAGGTCGAGATCAACCGCAACAGCGGGTCGAACTCCAGCGCCTCCCGGGAATCCGGGTCGAGATCCAGCACCGGCCGCCTGTTGTCTGAAAAATTCATTGGAAAACCAGACTTATATTGCACCGGGCCGGACCGGTCAAGAGCAGTCTGTTCCAGGAGTTGACTCGCCGCCTCCCGATCCTTATGTTCCCCATCGGCTATATTTTTAACAATTCGGTGACGGCGAGCAGCGTCCCGGGAGGGTTCCGGTCCCGATGAAAATCGAAGAGCTCTTGCGGTTCGTGGTCCAACAGGAAGCTTCGGACCTGCATATCAAGCCGATGCGTCCTCCCCTGCTGCGGATCAACGGGAAACTGCTGCCCCTCAAAACCGATCCCCTGCACCCGGACCTGATCCGGGAAATGTGCCAGGAAATCCTGTCGCAACGGGAACTGGAGATCCTGGAAGAGAGCCGGGCCCTGGACTTCGGGTACAGCGTTCCGGGCGTCTCCCGGTTCCGAGCCTCCCTGTTCTATCAGCGGGGCACCTTGTCCGGTGTGTTCCGCCGGGTGCCGTTTGATTTCCCGACCCTGGACGAGTGGGGCCTGCCCCCGGTTCTGGCCGAGCTGGCCGAACTGTCACAGGGCCTGGTGCTGGTTACCGGCCCGACCGGATCGGGCAAATCGTCCACGCTGGCAGCACTGATGCGTCTGATGTCCGACACCCGGCTGGCCCATATCGTCACCATCGAAGATCCGATCGAGTTCCTTCTGAAGGACAACCTGGGGGCCGTGACCCAGCGCGAGATCGGAACCGATACGCCCGGCTTCGGCGCCGCCCTCAGGAACGCCCTTCGCCAGGACCCCGACATCATCATGGTCGGGGAAATGCGGGACGTGGAAACGGTGCACACCGTCCTGCAGGCGGCGGAAACCGGCCACCTGGTACTGTCCACCCTGCACACCAACAGTGCGGTCCAGACCCTGGACCGCATCCTGGATCTGTTCCCCTCCGGCCAGCACCGCCAGGTTCGCCAGCAGCTCTCCAGCGTTCTTGCAGCCATCATCTCGTTGAGGCTGGTGGACAAGGCGGACGGCTCCGGCCTGACCGCTGCGGTGGAGATCCTGCGATGGACCCCGCGCATATCCAAGCTGATCTTCGAAGGGAACCTGGAAGCGCTGTACGAAGAAATGGAAAACTCGGTTTCCTATTACCGCATGCAAAGCATGAACCAGTCTTTGACCGCCCTGGTGGCCCACAAGGTGATCACAAAAGAGGCGGCTCTGGATACCAGCACCATTCCCGACGATCTGGACCTCATGCTGAGGAAACTGCTGTACAGCTCCGAGAATGGAGAGCAGGGCGGCAGTTTAGAGGAAGGAGACCTGATGGCCGAGTCACTGAGCGATTATTCGAAGATCGAGGAACTCCAGGAGATCAAAAAGCTCTACGACGAGCTTCAGGAGAAAATGGGGTCGGAATTGAACGAGCGCGACGAGGAGATCGGCCGGCTCAACGACCGGCTGGCCGATATTTCCGGCGGGCCGGCCCCTATCGGTGAAGACAATAAATTGAAGCAGGAAAACAACCGGCTGAATCAACAGATTCAGTTGATCCGGCAGGAGTACGAGGCCAAGATAGAGCGGCTCAACGCCCGGGTGCGGGACCTGTCGGGCGGCGTTGCCTCCGGTGCGAGCCGGTCGACACCCGACGCGGAGCGCAAAGGGTTCTTCAGGAGGTAGGCTGCTCCCGCGGCGGCCGGCCCTGGTTTCGACCTCTGTTTCCCGTACCGCCGTGGGCGATGCCTACGGTGGAAATAGCATGCTTGTAAATGATCTGTTCGCCGAACTCCCCATCCAGCAGGACGGTGAACTTGTCGAAGGAACAGATCCGGCCCACCAGCTTCTTCCCGTTGCTCAAAAATATATTGACTGTAGCCCTGTCCTTGCGGGCGTTGTTGAAGAATTCATTCTGAAGATCGTTTTTTTCGACCTGCATCGTCCCCCCAAACGCCGCCGCAAATGACGGACCCGGTACCGTTCAAGTTTACAGGCTAGCCCGGCGGTAGTAAACCATCTTGATTGCGCCACAGCCGGATCACTTCGCCAACCACCGCTTCCAGCCCCCGGTCCATATCCAGCCAATGCATTCCAGGCTCCTTCCGGAACCAGGTCCGCTGCCGTTTGGAGAACCGCCGGGTGTTCTTCTTGACCTCGGCCCGGACCAGGTCGATGGGCGACCTGTCACGGATGGTGGCCAGCACTTCACGGTACCCGATCGCCTTGAAAGCGTTGGCGGACTCGGGCACCCCGGCGGCCAGGAGGGACCGGACTTCATCCACCAGACCCTGGTCGAAGAAGGCGTCCACCCTGTTTTCTATGCGTCGAACCAGCGTTTCCCGCTCCATACCGAGGCCGATCTTGAGGGCCGGGTACCTTTCTTCCGCTCTGCTCCAGGTCCCCTCGCGGGAAAGAGCACTGCTCCAGGAACGGCTGCCGGTCAGGGCGATCTCCAGCGCCCGGATAATGCGCTGCACGTCTGCAGGCGGCAACCGCTCAGCCGAATCAGGATCCAGGCCGGCCAGCCAGCGGTGCATCCGGGGCGAACCGAATCTGTGGACCATCGCCTGGAGCCTGCCGCGCAGTTCCGGGGACCGTGCCGGTGCCGGCAGTATGCCCTTCAGCAGGCCCCGCAGGTACATTCCGGTGCCGCCTGCCACGATCGGTACCCGCCTGCGGCTGCGGATCTCTGAAATGATGCGGTCGGCGTCCCGGATGTAGTCGGCCAGGGTGTAGTCCACAACGGGATCAACGCAATCGACCAGATGATAGGGTACCCGGCCACGCTGCTCCGGCGTCGGTTTCGCGGTGGCGATGTCGAATAGGCGATAGACCTGCAGGGCATCGCAGCCGACGATCTCAGCGTCCAGTTCGGCGGCTACCGCGATCGCCAGGGCGGTCTTGCCGGTGCCGGTGGGACCGGCGATCACCAGGAGCGGCGGGCCGCCTACCTGGGTTGGTACCCGACGCTCTTCTGGTCCCTGTACTCGTTCAGGGTTTCCCGAAGATGATCCATGCAATACGTCTGCCCCCGTTCAATCCGTCGCCGGCAACGGACGCATCGCGTCCCCGACACCCAACGGGTGAATGGGGTCGCTGCTGCAATGACCAGGCCTCCGCCGAAACATGCTGCGCCTGCCAGGAGGGTGTTCAGTCCCCATACGTCGGCCACGGATCCCGACACCCATCCGAGGGACTCGGCTACGAGCAGCCACACTGCCCCAAGCATAAGCAAACCACCGAGAGTTCGAAGTGATCGTCCCATGGCACTCTGTATTCCCCCGCATAAACGAATATAGCTCCGGCCGGCAACCGCACCATGACGATACCGTAATCAGATCTGTCCCAGCCGTGCGCCCCGGTAGTAGTGCGCCAGGATCGCCGCATAGGTCTCACCCCGCAGCGCCATTCCATAGGCGCCGACCTGGCACAATCCGACGCCGTGTCCCCAGCCCTTGCCGGCGAACACGACCGATTCCACACCGCCTCCTGTGTTGCGTTGTATTTCGATCACCGCAAGGCTCTCCCTGAGCCCCAGGAGATTCCGCAAGTCAAACCCCTTCACCACCGTGGTGGCCCGGGAACCACGCACCTCCAGCTCGACGATCCGGCCCGACACGCCTCGCCTTACCGCACGAAGGTCTTCGAGGGTGCCGATTGCGACCCGGCGATTGATCGCCTTTTCCACCTTGCGCCGGGACTGGCGCACCTCCCAGCTGTATACCGAGGACGAGCGGTCGTCGGCCACGCCGTTCACAGGAGGCACAAGCTCCAGGAAATCGATTCGGCCGTCGCCACCGGTGCGGTATCGCACCTTGTCTCCGGGCCAGAGATCCAGCTCCGTCACAGCCATTGCCCGCCCGCCGCCGTAGCCGAACAGGTACGGTGCATCGGAAAGCTGGAGCCGGACCTCCCCTTTGCCCCGTACCAGGCGCAGGCGCCGGCCGTCCACCGCCGCCACCGTCCCGGATTTCAATGCGAAGGCGTCGTAAGCCTCACCGATACGGACCAGGGCCGGCACCACCCGGCCCCGGCTGGGCGGTTCACCGACCCGGTAGCTTCCGTCGGAGAACGGCGCCAGACCGCCGGTGAGCGCCAGGTATGCCAGGGCGCGGCGCTGGGACTCGGGCAGGCCGCCGGCCTGCGGGTCCCTGAGAACCGCATCCAGGTCACGTCCTTCCAGCAGCACCACGGGGCGTTCCTCCCAGCCCAGGGTGCGAACGATCTCCTCCGCCGTCTCCCCCAGGGACTCGAAGGCCGTCCGCTGAACGGTGTTCCGCGGACGGCCGGTCAGGCCGGCCAGCGCTGCAGCCGATCCGGCGAGGTCGGAAGGAGAGAACGGCAAAGCCGCCTCATCGGCGCCGCTCCAGGAGACCACACCGGCGGCGGCCAGAACCGCCCAGTCCCGGGTAAGGTCGCCTCCGGCGCCGGACAGCAGCGCTTCAACCTTGCGGCCGGCCACCTTTCCGGAATGGGATTTTCGGGCTTCGTATTCGGCGCTGCAAGGCACGCCCCTGAGGTACGGAGCATCTTCCTCAGGGAATATCTCCACCGCATCTTCGGTATGGCCGCCGCAGGTGGCGGTGTACATGGCCGATATCGGCCGGCCCTCGAACCTCAGGATTTCACCCCGTGTGGCACGAATCGCACGATCCGAGAGCGGGTGCTCCGCCGGCAGCCCTTTGTAGACCTGGCACCGGGGAGTGGCGCAGAGATCGTACCCGTCCTCCCCGAACTGGCCCAGGTTCTTCCAGACGTAGGTCCGGGCCGCCACCGCCTGGGCTTTGAGCGCCTCGATTTCGGGCCAGACTTCCGGACCGAGTTCGGCCGGGACCACACCCTGGAGGTAGTTTTCCAGTTCGACCCAGTTCACCGGCCGGATGTCGGCATAACGGTCGATGCGCAACTCCACAACGCCCCGGTAGGAGACACCGCCGATTCGAATCGCCTTGCCGCCTGATGGAACCGCCAGAAGACGGGTTCGTCCCGTTTTTTCCGAAAGATAGCTGCCGGTATCCACCAGCCTCAGGGTGGCGCCGGACACCACCTGCTCCGGCTCCTCCGCAATCCACAACCCGGACATGCCGTCGGCTCGCATCCTGTCCAGAAGCGGTGAAAGCGCCTCCCGGTTCGAAGCCTGCCCGAGCCTGACCCGGTACGATCCCCGGTCCGGTACGAAATGAACCACCCCGGCTGTGCCATACTGCGAGGCCAGCCGGAGCCGCTCCTTCTCCGCCGCCGGCTCCGAGGTGAACGCCCCGACCTGAATACGGTAAACCTTCCCGATCTCGCCCTCGGGGCCGCCATCCAGCACCACCGCCAGTTCACCGGAAAAGGACGGCTTCCACACCGGTTTGAGGGTGGCTGCGTCCAGTACCTTGAAAGATCCGGACGAAGAGACCAGTATCTTGCGATCCGGCTTCAGACCGATCCGGACCAGCGGGGTGCCCTGGCCCGCCTGCCGCGCCGCCTGGACGAGGGTTCGGTCTTCCGCGGCGAACTTGCGGTCGGCCGGGAGGGCCGCCGCCGGAATCGCAAGGGCCAGCATAACCGCCAACGGCCGCACTCTCACGGCGTCCGCCCCAGCAGTTGAAGAATCTCCCCCCTGGCCGCCGGGTCGTTTTCAAGGGAGCCGCGGCCGGCAAGTGTTGACAACCGACTGTTCTGCATGCGGGCGCCTCTCAGAGTCATGCAGGTATGCTCCGCTTCAAGGAGCACCAGCACGCCGTGAGGCTCCAGCACCTGGTCCAGGGTGGCGGCGATCTGCTCCGTGAGCCTCTCCTGGATCTGCAGTCTCCGGGCCAGCGCCTCCACCACCCTGCCGATCTTGCTCAGGCCGGCCAGGCGGGTCCCCGGCAGGTAGGCCACATGGGCCACCCCGACGAACGGCAACAGGTGGTGAACGCATACCGAGGCCAGGGGAATGTCCCGCACCAGAACAGGCCCGCCGCCGTCCCTGGCCGGGGTCCAGGTCAGAGCCTCCGCCGGATCGGTGCGATAGCCTGCCAGGAGCTCGCCGGCCCAGGCACGGGCGACCCGCTCCGGAGTTTCGTCCAGGTGGCCGTTTTCGAACTGCGCCCCGATCCCTTCCAGGAAGGTCCGGATGCCCGCGATCATCTTCTCTTGATCCATGGTTACTCGCCCCGGTAGATCACCGAGCAGTTGCGGGTCTCGTGGAGTGCCAGTTCCACCAGACCGGGCAGGACTCCGTCCAACCGGTTCCAGATCCAGACAACCATGACCTCGGCGGTCGGGTTCTCCAGGATGTCATTGATATAGCGGTGGTCCAGCAGATCCACCACCTCCTTCTTCACCACCTTCTTGAGATCGGCGAAGTCGATGGCCATGCCCGAATCAGGATCCACCGGCCGGTCCACGGTGACTTCCAGAACGTACGAATGGCCATGAAGGTTTCGGCATTTGCCCGGATGATTCGGCAGAACATGAGCGGACTCGAATTCGAATAGACGACGAACCCTCACGGCGCCAGAACCTCTTCCCGGCTGCGGCTGATCTCGATACCAACCGAATCGACGATGCCGTCCAACACCGGTGTTTCCTTGCGGACCTTCATGGTTATCCTGTCGGTGCCTTGGAAGCGGCGGAACAGGTCTTCGATGACCATGGTGGCGAACGATTCCAGCAGCTTGTGCGAGGTCTCCCGGCCCAGGGTCAGGATGCGCTTGTGGATCTTGCGATAGTCCACAGTGTCCTTGACGTCGTCGCTGGCGCCGGAAACGGCCAGACTGGTCTCGAGGTAGACATCAACCGACAGGCGCACTCCGACCCTCCGTTCCAGCCGGGTCAGGCCATGGAAACCGTGGAACTTGATCCCTTCGATGAAAATCCGGTCGGTCAATACCGCCTCATGCAAAAAAAGCAGTCTATAGGAGGCCTACGGCAGTTTCAAACCAGGGATACGGGGGTACTTCAGGCCGGTGCCGGTGTTGAACAGCACAATCCGCTCGCCCCGGTCCACCAGGTCGCGTTCGACCAGCTTTTTCAGCGCAGCCAGGGTCGCTCCGCCCTCCGGGGCCGGGAAGATCCCCTCCCCCCGGGCCATGGCCAGTTGGGAATCGGCCATCTCCTGATCGGAAACCGTGAGGGCAACACCGCCGGACTCCCGCACCGCCGCCAGGATGAGGTAATCCCCCACAGCCGACGGCACCCGGAGCCCGTCGGCATAGGTCACCGGTTCCGGCCAGGCCTCCGCTCGCTTCCGCCCTTCAAGGAACGCCTTGACGATCGGCGCGCAACGCTCGGCCTGGACCGCGATCATCCGCGGGCGTTTCCCGGCGGGGATGAGGTCAAGTCGCTCCAATTCGTCGAACGCCTTCCACATGCCTATCAGCCCGGTGCCTCCGCCGGTGGGATAGACCACCACCTCAGGCAGGTCCCAGTCGAACTGTTCCACCAGTTCAAACCCCATGGTCTTCTTGCCTTCCAGGCGGTACGGCTCCCTCAGGGTGGAGAGATCGAACCGCTCGCCGGCCTCCGCCCTGACCCTGGCCCCGCAGTCGGCGATGCTGCCGTCCACCAGATGGACCGAGGCTCCCAGTGCCGCCGCTTCCAGGCGGAACGGATCCGGCGTTTCCACCGGCAGGTACAGTTCCACAGACAGACCGGCCAGGGCGCCGTAAGCCGCCGCAGCGCCACCGGCATTACCTGCAGAAGGCAGGATCAAGCGGCGCACCCCCAGGTCCCGTGCCATGGTCACCGCCGTGGACATGCCCCGGGCCTTGAACGAACCGGTCGGGTTCCGTGATTCATCCTTGATAAACAGCCGGTCCAGCCCCAGGGACTGGCCCAGGAACCGTGCCGGGAGCAGCGGGGTCATGCCCTCGACCAGGGTGACCGGTTCGTTCACCCAGGGCAGCAGTTCCCGGTACCTCCACATGCTGCACTCCCGGTCACGGAGAGCCTTCCTGGTGAGCGTGCGGGCAGCTTCCTCCAGGCCGTAACGGGGCAGCAAGACGCCGAAGCAGCGATCGCAGAGGGTCTGGACCTCATCCACGTCGAAGGCGGCCTTACACAGGGAGCACTCCAACCATTCCAGGGTAGAGCGGATGCCGTTCGCCACCGGAAACTCCTTCGATGAAAGACCGGGACAACCTATACTGGAAGCACAGGTTACCATCAAATCAGGGGAAACATGACGCTGTACCGCAGACCGAGAGTCTGGAAGAAGCGGCTGGCCATGGCGACCATGGCCGTTCTGGTCGGTTACGCGTTGATCGTCGCGTACTTCTCGCATTTCATGGTTTCCCCTCCCCGGATAAGGGTGTCCGAATCGAGCCGGCCGGTCCTGGGTGTATTCATGGAAGTGGATCGCGACCCGGAGGGACCGCCCGGGGTCCGGATCCTGCGGACCGTCGATCCGGCCAGGGTGACCGGGCTGGAAGGCGGAGACGTCATCCTCCGGGTGGACGACCTGCCTGTGTACACCAACACCGATGTGGCGGAAGTCGTCCGCGCCGGCTCGCCGGGCGACCTCGTCCGCGTGGAGGCGCGCCGGGTCGCAGGCGAATCCCAAACCGCCATCCTTCTGGACGTCCCGCTGGATGTTCGACCGGTCTCCCCTCGGGACCACGGGCTGGAATTCCAGGATGTGGCGTTCACCGACCCGCTCGGAAAAACCCTGAGGGGTTGGTATGTGCCTCCACCGCCCCGGTCCGCAGGCCTCAACCCCGGAGTTGTCTACGGCCACGGGAATGGAGGCGACCGCCGGCACTGGCTGCCGATCGTCTGGGAGGTCCACCACGCCGGCATCGCCCAACTGTTCTTCGACTTTGCAGGCCGCGGGGAGAGTGAAGGCTCCACCATCAGCCTGGGGGCCCGGGAGTCCGGCGCCATGATCGCCGGCCTGGAGTTCCTGGCAGGCATGCAGGATGTCGACCCAACCCGGATCGGCCTGGCCGGGCGCAGTATGGGCGGCGCGGCGGCTGCACTGGCTGCCGGGAGCGATCCCCGGGTCCGGGCGCTGGTGCTGGACAGTCCGTTTGCCGATCTGACCCGGGAAGTGGACCACGTCATCCGATCCTACTACCTGCCCCCGGCCCTGTTTCGGGCGCCGATCCTGGCGGTGGCGGCGATGCGGGGCCGGTTCGAGCCCTCGGAGGTCGTACCTGCCGCCGCCATGGAGACCTACCACGGACCGGTGCTGCTGTACCACGGCCGTGACGACGATGCGGTGCCGATGACCGACGCCCTGGAGTTCAAGGAGCGGACAGGCGACCGCCTCGAGTTGCACCTCCTGGACGACACCGGCCACAACGGCCGCCGCCCGGCGCCGTACGCCGAGCGGATCGCGGAGTTTCTGAGGGAGAACCTGTAAGCCGGTCGTCTGCAAACAGCGCCCTTCCCTGCACTGGATAGGTTCGGGGAAGGACCTGTTTGCGACGGACCGTCCTGGAGGGTGCTTCCAGGATTACGGTATCCGGATCGCGACAACGCCGATAGCGCCGAATACGGCCATATCTCCTTTAGATACAACGATATAGACTATCGACTGTTCCCCTGTGATCCCGTACATTTCTCCAAAAGCAGCGGAGGTACGGGATGGGTAGGACCTGCAAAATCTTTGTGCTTGTTGCGGTATTGCTGTGCAACACAGCCGCACTGGCGGCGCTGTCGGTGTACATGCCCCACGAAGCGGTGGCGGAACGCGCCGCCCTGATCGTGGAAGGCAGCGTGGTTGAGGTCGCTTCCGGGTTCGACCCATTGTCCGGGACCGTGGCGACCTACATCACCCTGGACGTCACTGCGGTGCACCGGGGTCCAGGCGGACTGGAACGTGTGATCCTGCGGGAGCCGGGCGGATCGTTCGCCGGACTGGCCAATGTCCTGGATGCGGTGCCGGTCTACACCGCAGGCGAGAAGGTCGTTGCACTCCTGGAACCGACTCCCGACGGCGCGCTGCGGACCGCCGGCATGTTCTTCGGAAAATACACCCTGAGCGCGGACCGCCGTATCGCCCGCCGGGATCTGGACGGCCGGGGACTGATCCTGGGACGGCCCGGACCGGAGCCCGAAGCGGTTCCCACCGCCGATCTGGAAGCGCTGGCCGCAGGCCGCAGGTCGCTCCAGCGGCGGCCAGGTAGAGCGGCCTTGCGGAGTTGGACCCCGGCGCCACCTGAAATGGACAGGGTTGTGTGGGATGGCGACGCCGTGCCGTCAGGCGCGGTGGAGACCGGCGCAGCCGGGGGCGGCATCGTCGGACTCGCTCCCGAGTCGGCCACCCCCCGGACTTCCAGGTTCATCACCCTGTCGCCCGGCAGCCCGGCACGCTGGTTCCAGGCTGATGACGGCATCGCCCTGACCGTGGACGTGGAACCGGGCGGCAATCCGCTTTCGGACGATGCCGCCGCAGTTGCGGAGATGGAGCGGGCCATGGCGGCCTGGACTTCCGTTCCCGAGTCCAGGATCGCCCTGCAACTGGGTAACGGCAACGCCGATTTCACCGGAAGTCATTTCAACTCTCCCGCCGATACCTACTACTCCGGCACCAACGTTATTCTGTTCGACGACCCGTACAACGACATCAGTGACCCCAGCGGTTGTTCCGGCGTCCTGGCGATCGGCGGTTATTGGCGCAGCGGAGCGACCGGCGACCCGGTGAACGGTGTGACCTACAACCGCGCCCTGGCGATGTACGTCATTTTCAGCAACGACTTCCAGTGTTTCCTCGGGAACCCGGACAACCTGGCCGAGGTCGCCACCCATGAACTGGGTCACGCCCTCGGATTCGGCCACTCCACCACCCCGGATGCAATCATGCGCTCCTCGGCTTACGGCGGCAGCCGCGGCCCGCGGCTCGGTGATGACGACATGGATGCGGCGCACTGCATCTACCCTCACACGCTGTCCCTGACCTCCCCCAGCGGCGGTGAGACTTTCACAGCCGGCGAGACCCGGGCGGTAAACTGGAGCGCCACACCGGAAGCCGGCCCGGATGCCGGGGAACTGGACCTGGAGTTCAGCGCCGACGGCGGGGTTACCTGGCAACCTCTAGCCGACTCCACCGCCAACGACGGGCATTACGACTGGAATATCGACGTCGCCCCCGGCGCCCAGTACCGGATGCGGGCGGTACGGCACAACCGTGTCTCCCCCACCCCGTCGCCCTGGCCCGGCGCCTGCAGCACCGGTGTTTCGCCTGCCGTTTTCACAGTGCAGGCCATAGCACTGGGCGGGGTGCCGGACGGCAGTAACGGCCAGCCGCTGATCCTGGGGAAAGCCGGTTCCGACCTGAGCCTGACCTGGGGAGATACCGGCAACCCTGCGGTGGACGATTACGCCATCTACCGCGGGGATCTGGACGCGTTGCTATCCGGCACATGGAATCACCTGCCGGTAACCTGCACCGCAGGCACCGATCTGTATGAGCAGCTGCCTGCAGGGGGAGTCAGCAGTTTCTACCTGGTGGCGCCCCTGTCCGGCACGACGGAAGGCAATCTGGGGAACGGCTCCGACGGCCAGGTCAGGCCGGCTTCGGCTTCGTCCTGCGGTACGCTGGAGTAGACGTTCTCAGACGAAGGTCACCCGGACGAAGCGGCGCTTGCCCGCCTTGATCACGATCTTATCTCCGGGCCTGCAGTTCAGTTCCCGGCGATCGCCGGGCACCTTGTCGCCATCGATCTGCACGCCTCCGCCCCGGACCAGCCGGTTCCCTTCGCCGTTGGAAGCAGCCAGGCCGACCTCGTTGAGCAGCTTGCCCAGAGGCCAGGAGCCGTCTCCTGCGGCGACTTCCTTCTCCGGGATGTCGTCCGGAATTTCCTTGTTCTCGAACAGCGCCTTGAAGCCCTGCTGGGCCGCCTGGGCCGCCGCCTCGCCGTGGAACTCGGCCACGATGGTGGAGGCCAGCCCTTCCTTGGCCCGTTTCGGGTGCAGGGAGCCTTCCTTGACCAGCCGTTGCATGTTCTCGATACCGGAGAGTGAGATGTCGGTGCACAGCTCGTAGTACCGCCACATCAGGTCGTCGCTCACCGACATCAGCTTGCCGAAGGCGTTGCCGGGATCCTCTTCGATGCCGACGTAGTTGTCCAGGGACTTGGACATCTTTTCGACGCCGTCCAGACCCTCGAGGAGCGGCGTGGTCAGGATGAGCTGGGGTTCCAGATCGTAGGACGGCATGATGTCCCTGCCGACGTTCAGGTTGAACAACTGATCGGTGCCGCCCAGCTCCACGTCGGCCTTGAGTGCGACCGAATCATAGGCCTGGGCCAGGGGGTAGAGGAACTCGTGGATGGCGATGGTCTTGCCGGCGTTGAAACGTGTCTTGAAATCTTTCCGCTCCAGCATGCGGGCGACGTTGTAGCGCGCCGCAAGCTTTATCAACCCATCGGATCCCAGTGTTCCGAGCCATTCGGAGTTGAACCGGATCTCGGTCAGCTCCGGATCCAGGATCTTGAAGCACTGCCGCTTGTAGGTCTCGGCGTTGGCCGCTATATCCTCCCGCGTCAGGGCCGGCCGGGTCTTGGAACGGCCGGTCGGGTCGCCGATCATCCCGGTGAAGTCACCGATGAGAAAGATTACCCGGTGCCCCATCTTCTGGAAGTGGTGCATCTTGCGGAGCAGTACGGCGTGGCCGAGGTGGATGTCCGGAGCTGTGGGGTCGAAACCGACTTTGACCGTCAGCGGGGTTTTGGTTGCGATCGATTTCTTCACCCGGCGGACCAGTTCCTCCTCGGTGACCACATCCACGGTCCCCCGGGTCAGGGTCTCCAGCTGCTCATCCAGGTCGGTCACCAGGGGGGCGAGCTTGGTTGTCTTTTCGGCCATGGGCTCTGTTTACTCCTTTGAAGGGGAGATTCTAGCAAGAAATGGGGACATGCCACTTTATGTTTCAATTCTTATTATCATGCCTTGCAGTCCCATCGAGATTTCACACAAAGCGGAATGTCCCCATTTTCACAACACACCCCGTTCCCGGAGCGACGTGTACCCTTCTCCCGCCACGATCAGGTGATCGTATAGCTCGATACCCATCATCTCCGAGGCCCGCTGGACGCCACGGGTAAACTCGATATCCTCGGGAGACGGGTCCAGGCAGCCGCTGGGGTGGTTGTGGACCAGGATGAACCCCAGGGCCAGGTGCAGCACGGCAGGCAGCAGGATCTCCCTGGGGTGGGTCCGGGTGGTGTTCAGGGTGCCGATGGAGATCGTCTCCTGGTGGACCAGGCCGTTCTGGGCGTCCAGGTAAAGACCGACCAGGTGTTCTTTTTTGGCTGTGGCCAGTCGTCTGACCTGCCGGTAGGCTTTTTCCGGCCGGTTGATCCTGGGCCGGTTGTCGGCCGCAGCTTCCCCGGCCACTCTCCGGCCCAACTCGAACGCCGCAGCAAGCCGGGCGGCGTAAGCTTCCCCGATGCCGGGGCTGGCCACCAGATCCACCGGAGGCAAGCGGGACAGTGTTGCCAATCCGTGGCGGCGCAACAACCTGTCTGCGATCCTGTGCGACGATTCCTTGCCGTTGCCGCT
>CALZKF010000036.1 GCA_945787955.1 uncultured Acidobacteriota bacterium
ACGGAGTGGATTTGGTCCGCTTGCCGGTTTCCGAAGTAGGGGAGTACTGCCCTTTGGTCAAACCGTAGATCCGATTGTCGAACATCATAATCTTGATGTCCACATTGCGGCGGAGCAGGTGGATGATGTGGTTGCCGCCGATCGACAGTGCGTCGCCGTCGCCGGTGGCGATCCAGACCGACAGGTCGGGGTTTGCCAGCTTGATCCCGGTGGCGATCGCCGGAGCCCTGCCGTGAAGGCTGTGGAACCCGTAAGTATCCATGTAGTACGGGAACCGGCTGGAGCAGCCGATGCCGGAAACCATCACGAACTTTTCCCTGGGAATGCCCAGTTCCGGCAAGGTCTGCTGCACCGCGTTCAGGATCGAATAGTCGCCACAGCCGGGGCACCAGCGCACCATCTGGTCGCTGACGAAATCTTTCTTGGTCAGTTTCAGCTCGGTGGTCATGGTTCAGTTCTCCTCAACCAGTTCCAGGATTTTTTCGAGAATCTCCGATTCCATGAACGGCTTGCCCTGGATTTTGTCCAGCTTGTACACTTCGAGCTGGTAGCGTTCATGGATGATTCTCGCCAACTGGCCCAGGTTCATTTCGGGGATCAGCACCTTGTCGTAATGGTGCAGGATGTCGCGGACGTTCTTTTGCATCGGGTTGAGGTATCGCAGGTGCAGGTGGCCGACCTTCTTGCCCTGCTTCCGGGCCATCTTTACCGCCGCGGCAATCGCACCGTAAGTCGAGCCCCAGCCCAGCACCAGCAGACCGGAATCGTCGCCTTCGACCTCCGCCGGGGGAAGGTCGTCGGCAATGCGGTAGACCTTATCTCTGCGAAGGTTCACCATTTCGTGGTGGTTCTCCGGGTCATAGGACACGTTGCCGGTGAGGTGATCCTTCTCGAGGCCGCCGACGTGGTGTTCCATTCCCGGGGTGCCGGGGATCGCCCAGGGCCGGGCGAAGGTCTTGGGGTTGCGGCTGTACGGCATGAACCGGCCCTCACCGGGATTGGTGGCGAACTCCACCTTGATGTCCTCCAGGTCGGCCACTTTGGGAAGCTTCCACGGTTCGGAGCCGTTGGCGATGTAGCCGTCGCTGAGGAGAATAACCGGCGTCATATACCGGGTCGTCAGCCTGGCCGCCTCGTAGACCGTGTCGAAGCAATCGGCGGAGGAACGGGCGGCGATAACGATCATCGGCGCCTCGCCGTGGCGGCCGTACATCGCCTGCATGAGGTCGGACTGTTCCGTTTTGGTCGGCAGTCCGGTTGACGGCCCGCCGCGCTGGATGTTGATGATGATCAGCGGCAGTTCCACCATTACCGCAAGGCCCATGAATTCGCTCTTCAGTGCCATGCCGGGGCCACTGGTGGTCGTCACGGCCAGGTTGCCGGCGTAGGCGGCGCCGATGGCCGCTCCGATGCCGGCGATCTCGTCTTCCGCCTGAAAGGTCAGAACGCCGAAACGTTTGTAGGCCGACAGCTCGTGGAGTATGTCGGAAGCCGGCGTGATCGGGTAGGTGCCCTGGAACAGCGGCAACCCGGATTTCACCGAGGCCGCCACCAGGCCGAGTGCCAGAGCCTCGTTGCCGTTGACATTGCGGTAACTGCCGGGAGTCAGCTTTGCCCGGGGTACCTGGTAGGTCACCTGGAAGAACTCGTTGACTTCGCAGTAGGAGAACCCTGCCCGGAGGGCGAGTTCGTTCGCTTCAAGGAGTTCCGGTTTGGACTTGAACTTGGAGCGGATCCACTCCAGGGAACTTTCCATCGTCCGGTTGTACAGGTAATACATCATGCCCAGGGCGAAGAAGTTCTTGCAGCGGTCCACGTCCCGGGTCGCCAGGCCGGTCGCCTCCAGCGCTTTCCTGGTCAGGGTGGTCAGCTCGACTTTGAAAGTGCGGTAGCCGGATAGCGAATCGTCCTCCAGGGGGTTTTCGTCGTACTTGGCCTTGCGGAGGTCGTTGGTCTTGAAGCTGTCGGTGTTGATGATGAGGATGCCGCCGGACTTCAGGTCTTTCAGGTTGACCTGCAGCGCAGCCGGATTCATCGCGACCAACACGTCCGGTGCGTCGCCGGGCGTGAACACCTCTTCGGAGGAGAAGTTGATCTGGAAACCGGAGACGCCTGCCAGGGTGCCGGCTGGCGCACGGATCTCGGCCGGGTAGTCCGGGAACGTCGCCAGATCACATCCTTCGAGAGCGGTGGTCGTGGTGAATTGATTTCCCGTGAGCTGCATGCCGTCGCCGGAGTCGCCGGCGAACCGGATGGTGACGCGATCCAGGGTTTCGACCTGAGTGCCTGCGCCAGTAACCTGGCTTTCGATAGTCATGAGGGGTGTTCCTCGTGGTTATTAGTAAATTATGTTCCGGAGCCCGAACAGCGGGTTCCCATGGGCATTATGGAGCAAGCCCGGAACCGCTTCAACGGAATGCACCCTGTTTCACGGACTATTTTGAGTCGGATTCGGGCTCCTCTGTCGCAGCCAATCGAGCCGGCCACGAATCGACTCATGATCCGGTGCCGAGGGCCGATTGCGCAAGTAGGACTCCAGATCGGAAATAGCCTCATGGACCCGGCCCAGGTGGGACATCAGGATCCCCCGATCCCGGGTCTCCATAGGCTCGCCGGCGGTCGTGACCAGGAGCATATCCACCGCCCCCAGGGCGCGGGTGTAATCTTCGCGGGAAAGGTAGATTCGCTTCAGGTTGCGCAGCAGGCGCGTCAGTATCCGGGTCGATGAGGTGCCGTCCAGGACCTCGGGGCGAAAAAGGGAGGCTCGGCCGGTGGAACGCACCACCAGGGAGCGGCAGTCCTCCTGGGTCAGAACCCGGCCGCCTCCGAACGGGTCCACCAGGATGCTCCTGCCGTCCAGGTCCACCCGGGCGATGAAATGTCCCGGCAGGGCGATACCCCGGGTCTCGAACCCTGCCGCCCTTGCTGTTTCGAGGAAAATGATCGAAAGGGTCATCGGGATGCCGGTGCGCCGATCCATGACCTGGTTCAGGAACGAGTTCCTCGGGTCCTCGTATTCGTCCGCGTTGCCGTGGAACCCCAGTTCCTCAAAAAGGTAGGAGCGGATTACGTCCAGTCGGGCGTACGGGTTGCCACGGTTCTCCATGACGGCAATACGCCGCGCCGCTTCCGAGCCGATCTCGGAGATTCTGGACCTCTCCCGGTCCAGGTCGAGGTCGGCGTATTCACACGCGGCGATGAGCAGGGCGCCCTCCACGAGGTCCACAGGGCCGCCGTGGCCCAGGAAGGCTGCAAACCGTTCCCGCCGTGTCTCTTCCGTATCCGTCCAGGCGTTCAAGGCCGAATCTCCTTTCGGAGATAAATACTACGTCGCAGCACTGCCGGATGCCATGAAGCCGGGAGCCGAGGCTCTCCGCAGGGCATCCATCCAGGCGCCGGCCTGGCGTAATTCTTCAGGAATGGCGGGCCCGCAAGCCGATTCCAGCCGGATCAGGCGCGAACCGCTCCGGTCAGCCTCGCTTGCCCTTCCTGGGTCCGTTCCTGTACGACCGGCTGCGCTGACCTTCCGCCGCTCCCACCGCCGCCGGCATCAGCTCGTTGCTGATGACCCTTTCCGGCACCGGGGCCGGCTCGGGGTCAGGCTCCGGCGTGGTCTTCTCGTCGGCCTGGGGTTCGGCCGAGCCCTCCTGTCCGCCGCCGCCTCGAGGCTTCCGCCGCCGCCGCCGCCGTCGCCGCTTGCGGGGGGTCTCCTCGCCGGCCTCGGACGGGCCGGTCTCCGACGTCGAGTCCTCCGGCTGTTCGGCCTGAGGCTTCTCGGCGGCTGGGGCGGCAGGCTCCGGGGCCGGCGGTCTGGTGGGAGCCGTCACCGTTGCAGGCAGGTCCGGAGCCGCCGCCGGCGCCGGCCGGCCCTCTCGCTCCGCAGCCGGTGGTTCGGCTGCTGCTTCAGCCGCCAGGGCATTGAATTCGCATTCGTGACGCAGGAGTGCAGGCGCCGATTCCACAACGATCTGGATGCCGTGGCGTTTTTCCAGCCGGAGGATCTCTTCACGTTTGCTGTTGAGGATCCACTCGGCCACCATTGGCGGAAGGGCGACCATCAGTCGTCCGAAGCCGCCTCGTGCCGAACGGGTCTGGATCTTCCGTAGGGCGGCCAGGGCGGCCGCCTCGATAGTCTTCAAGAGGCCGTGGCCGTCACAGGAGGTACAGGTGGCGTAGGTCGCACCCATCTTTTCCCCCTTGAGACGCTGCCTCGCGATCTCCATCAACCCGAGCTTGGAGATGCTGGTGATGTCGTATTTCGCCTTGTCCCCCTTCATGGCGTCTCGCATGGTTTTCTCGACCTTCTTACGGTTTTTCAAGGCCATCATGTCGATGAAGTCGATGACCACGAGACCGCCCAGGTCCCGGAGACGGAACTGCCGGGCAATCTCCGTCGCCGCCTCCAGGTTGGTCTGGGTGGCGTTCTCCTCCGCCTCCATCTTGCGCTTGGTACGGGCACTGTTCACGTCAACGGCGGTCAGGGCCTCGGTGCCGTCGATTACAATCTCGCCGCCGGACGGTAGAAGCACCCGTCGCTTGTAAATCGTCTCGATCTGCTCTTCCAGGTTGTATTTGTTGAACAGCGGTCGATCGCCGGTATAGAGCCTCAAAGACTTGGCCCGGGTAGGCATGACGTCCTTCATGAACTCCAGGGCCTTTTCGTGGGTTTCGGCGGAATCGATCCAGACCTCGGAGATGTCGGGATCGAAGTGATCCCGTATGGTCCGGATGACCAGGTCGCGCTCGCGATAGACCGGGCCCGGGAACTGTCCGGCGCCGGATCCTTTCTGGATCGCCTCCCACAGCCGCAGGAGGTACTTGAGATCGCGCTGGAGTTCGGTCTTGGTGCGGCCGATGCCCGCTGTTCGGACAATCACGCCGAACCCTTCAGGCAGCTTTAACTCCTCGATGATCTCCCTGAGGCGGTCCCGCTGGGCGGTGTCGCCGATCTTGCGTGATATTCCTCCGGTATCCACCCCCGGCATCAGGACCAGGTAGCGGCCGGGTAGGGAGAAGTATGTGCTTACTGTAGGCGGTTTGCCGGCAAACGGCTCCCGAACCACCTGTACCATGAGCCGTTGACCCTGCTGGAGGTGCTGGCCGATGCGGCCCCGTGCGCGACTTTCGTCCCGGGAAGGCAGGAGCCGGAAGTTGACCTCGTCGATGGGAAGGAACCCCTTGAGGTCTGTGGAAATGTGGACGAAAGCGGCCTCGAGACCCGGATGAACGCTTTCGACCACAGCATTGTAGATGTTACCCTTGATGCTGGTCCGGTTGATGGTTTCGATTTCATACGCGGCCAGTACGCCGTCTTCGAGGATCGCCACGCGGGATTCTTCCACATGGGTCACGTTTACAAGCATGGTTTTGGACATGTCCGAATGATTCTCCAATTTCTGATAGTCGGGGCCGTCGAATCCTCCTCCGGAAGCCTTGGTCTCGGCCTCAACGGGGTTTCCCGGCTCACTTCGCCCCGGTGTCTCTTCAGCGTCGGCTCCCGAGTTGGAAGCCTCGCCGGTCACTGCAGCGAAAATGGACTATACCACATCGCGCTTCCGGGAGCGCCGGCTTGAGAGTCACAGCCAACCAGGTCACACTCCTGCGGCTGCTGCTTCTGCCGCTGCCGGTCTACATGATCTACAAGGCGGTCCTGTACGGGGGCGGGTTGGCATGGGCCGCAGCCGGGTTGGGTATTTTCATCCTGCTCGGGCTCACCGATGCAGTAGACGGCATGTTGGCTCGGCGTTACGGCGGCACCCCCCTCGGAGCACTCCTGGACCCGATCGTGGACAAGATCTTCCTGGTGGCCACGTTCGGTCCCCTGGCCGACCTGAAGATCGTGGCTCCGGTCCTGGTCGGGTTGCTGTTTGTGCGGGAACTGGCTGTCACGGCCCTCCGGAGCACAGCCCTTGAACGAAAGGTATCGTTCCGTACCAGCCGTGTCGCCAAGCTGAAGACCACGGTCCAGGGTGCCGGGTCCGCGTTCATTTTTATCTTTTATTTCCTTCAGGATCTGACCATCCTCAATCGTGTCATGTGGGTTACCGCCATCGGGGCCGCACTCCCGGTTATCTTCCTCCTTCTCACGGGAAGGAGGCCCGGCTGGCGCTCGATCTCCGCCCTGATTCTGTTGGAGGTAGTGGTGGTCCTGCACTTCCTGGTCGTACCGTCCCGTGCGATCCCGATCATCATGTACGTGATCATCGGGTTCACCTTGTACTCCGGGGCCGAGTATTTTTGGGCCTTGCGCCGGGTTCTGGCGGAATCGTTTCGCCGATCACCCATGGAAGCCGTTCGCCTGGTCGCCGTGGCCGTGGCGGTGCCGGCCTGTGTGCTTCCGGTGATGATGCTGAACAGTGCGCCGATCTACGCCATACTCATGATCCTGGCGGCGGAGCTGGCCCTGGGGGGGGTGGACAATTCACTAGCCCAGGCCGGGTTGCGGCCCAAAATCGGCTCCGACCTGCTGCGCTGCGGGATTCAGGCAGCGGGCGGAGGGGCAATGGCCTGGATGCTCCTGCACACGGAGGTGGCCCCCGGCCCGTGGGGAGTCCTCCCGGTGCACGGCCTCGGATTTCTGATCCTGATGGTCACCTTGCTTGAGATCGTGCGACGTGTGAAGGGCCGTCGGGAGCTTTTCACCGCCGGATTCACAGGCTGAGGTCCGATTCAGGCATACCTTGACTCCCCGCAGACCGGGGATCATATTCAAATTGTTATTTATGTATATGTATTTGTGGGAGGCCATGCACTTGGCAGGTATTCCTATGAGATCGGGATTTGCACGCCTGCAGTCCGTGACGGCCGTACTGGCCGCAACTCTGCTGCTATGCACGGGATGTGCCGACAACAGCGCATCACCAACTGACGGCAGTACGGGCCGGCCGGATCTTGCACCGGTCAGCGGTGGGCTGTTCAGGATCATGAGCGAGGCGCCGTCCAGTCTGGACCCGATTCACAGCCAGTCGGTTTACGAGGGACTCCCGGTCAACCAGCTGTTCGACGGCCTCGTGGAACTGGACCCCTCCCTCCATGTGGTGCCGGGGCTGGCAGATACCTGGATCATCTCCCCCGATGGCCGCACGTACAGATTCCACCTCCGCGAGGGCGTAAGGTTCCATGATGGCAGCGCGTTGACCTCCGGTGATGTGGTGTTCACCTTCAAACGGCTTCTGGACCCGCGCAATGTAACCAGCTCGTTGGCAGGATCCTACGCTCTGACGGTTGCCGGCGCCGAGGAGTTCTCGGCCGGCCGGATCGGCGAACTTACCGGCGTCCGGGCGCTGGATGAGCACACGGTGGAAATCGAACTGCGTTACCCGTCGATCTACTTCCTCGAGGTCCTGTCCATGGACGGCTTGCAGATCGTGCCGGAAAAGGCCCTTCGGGAGGTCGGAGAGGAGGCGTTCGGGCGCAACCCGGTGGGAACCGGCCCGTTTCGGATGGGCGACTGGTCTGACGACCATCTGGAGCTCAAGGCCAATCCGGATTACTTCCGTGGGCCGCCCTTCCTTGATGGAGTCCGGATCGGGTTCCATACCGCTGCCGAGAAAGCGGATTACGCCGTCACCCAGTACCTGAGCGGCGAGTTGGACATGGTGGAGCCGGGAACGCGGAACATCCCGGCGCTGATGGAACGCCCGGGTCTCATGATCCGCAGTTTCCAGGAACTGAGCCTGTCGTTCCTCGGCATGGGAACCGGCAACCCGCCGCTGGACAATCTGGAGGTGCGGCAGGCGATCGCCCACGCTCTCAATCGGGAAGCTCTGGTAAGGGCTTCCCCGGAATTCCGACGGACGTCGGTAGGCCTGGTCCCGCCGGGCATGAACGCCTACTCTCCGGACCAGAAAGGGCTGCTCTACGATCCGGACCGGTCCCGCCGGTTGCTGCGGAAGGCCGGCTACGGTCCCGACAGACCGGTTCCTCCGATCACCATGCTGAACACCTCCCGTAGCGCCGCCGCTCGGGATACTCTCGAGAGCATCAGTCGGGATCTCGCGGAGGTCGGTATCCGGCTGAATGTCCGGCAGGTCTCATGGGCCGAACTGAGTCAAGCGATCACCTCCGGGGAAGCGCCCATGTTTCTCCTGGCCTGGATCGCCGACCTGCCTGATCCGGACGTGTTTCTGAGAGGACTGTTCGAGAGCGGCGGCTCCAGCAATTATTTTTCTTTCAGGGATGAGGAGGTCGGCCGCCTGCTTGAACTCGGCGTCCGCGAACGGAACCCGCTCAATCGTTCCAAGATCTACCGCAGTCTGGAGCGCAGAATCCTGTCCCAGGCACCGGTTGTCCCGCTGTACCACACCACCGGCGTTCTCTCCCACCGCCGGCAGGTCCATGGGCTGGAGCCCGGGCCACTGGGTATCTCCAACCTCCACTTTGAGAAGGTCTGGATTGCGGCTGAAGAGAGCGGCTCGTGATTCGCTGGTTCTTCAGGCGTTCCACGCTGGAGAGAAGTTTCATCTTCTCGATCGGCCTGATCATGACGGTCATGCTGGTGGCGATTGTCCTGCTGGTGCAGATGATGGTAGCCACCACACTGCGCAAGGGACTTGAGGAACGCGGACACTCAGTGGCGCGCAGCATCGGAGCCGTGGCCACTCCCTCCCTGCTGGCCTACAATCACGTGGCCCTTCAGATGGCTGCGGAGAATGCCGCCGAAGACCTGGACCTGGCCTATGTCGCCATTCAGACCAAGGAAGGGGATCTGGCAGGGTTTGCCGGCCTGGACAGCAGCGGCGCCGTCAGCACAGATCTGGAGTCCGCCGGCTTATCAGGTATCGTGGCCAACCGGGATCTCGAAATCCAAGCCGACGGCGGCAGGTCGATACCGATACTGGAAGTGGCCGTTCCGGTCTGGGTAGAAGGTGTGACCGAGCCCTGGGGTATGGTTCGGGTCGGCATGTCCCGTGAGCCGGTGGTTCGGCGTGTCCGGCGCTTGACCGCAGGGCTGGTGATCTCCGGCATTCTTTTCAGCCTGGTGACGATTTTCCTGGGTCGCTGGGTCGCCCGGGCGATCACCGCCCCGTTGCGTCGGCTTGTGGAGGGGACTGAAGCGCTGGCCGAGGGGCAGTACGATTTCCGTGTGCCGGTCACGGGAACCAACGAACTGGCCCAGATGGCCTTCGCTTTCAACTCGATGATGGACCGCACCCAGGCCAAGGCACAGGAGTCCCGGGAGTTCCAGGAGGCACTGGAAGCGCTGAATGCCACGCTGGAGGACCAGGTCCGGGAGCGGACCCAGGCTCTGGAGGAATCGGAGGAACAGTACAAGACCCTGGTGGACAGTTCCCCGGACTCGATCCTGATAGTTCAGGAGGGCAAGGTCCGATTCGTCAACCAGGCGTTCATAGGTGCATTCGGGATCCCCGCGCGCCGTGCATTGCAGCCTGATTTCGACCTGGAGAGCCTGTTCGAGCCCGAGTCGGCCCGGGTGGCCACTGAACGGATCAGGTCGTGGGAGGAAGGCCACGCCACCGCTCCCTGCGAACTGGTGGGCCGCAACAGCAACGGCGCCGTACTGCATCTTGAGTTGAGGGGCAGTCGCATCGAATACCTGGGTTCTCCGGCGGCTGAATGTGTGGTCATCGACAACACGGTGGCCAAATCCCTGAGGGAGCGGTTGGTGGACACGGAACGTCTGCGAGCACTGGGAGAGTTGTCCGGAGGGGTGGCCCACGATTTCAACAACCTGCTTGGGGCGATCCTGGGGCGGGTGCAGTTGTTGCGGAGGGACAAACCGGACGAGTCGGTCGATCGCAACCTGGCCGTCATCGAAAAGGCGGCGTTGGACGGACGAGAGACGGTCCGGCGGATACAGGAGTTCTCACGGACCCGGCAGGAGAGGAACTTCAATCGACTGGAGTTGCCGGATATCATCCGGGATGCCGTTGAAATCACTCGAACGCGCTGGAAGACCGAGTCGGAACGGCGCAACATCAACGTGGGCATGGATCTCGTACTGCCCGAGGCAGCCGCGATTCTCGGGAAGGACTCGGACCTCAGGGAGGTGTTCACCAATCTGATTCTGAACGCCCTGGACGCCATGCCGGACGGCGGTATCCTTCGGATCCGGTGCGTCCAGAATGACGGACTGGTCATTGCCGAGGTCACGGATACCGGGATCGGCATGGCCGAGGACACCCGGCGTCATCTTTTCGACCCGTTCTTCACTACCAAGGGGCATGGCGGAACCGGTCTGGGCCTGAGCATGGTTTACGGGATCGTAACACGACACGGCGGCAGGATTGACGTAACTTCCGACCTGGGGAAGGGGACCACGTTCTTTATCGAGTTCCCGGTGGCGGCGATGATGGCCGATCTCCCGGCTGAATCGTTGGAGGCGGATGACGCCACAGCCCCTCCGTCCCGGATTTTGGTCATCGACGACGAACCGGATATTGCAGAGATCCTCCGAGACGTGCTGACCGCCGAGGGTCATTCCGTGGAACTGGCCGGCGGTGGCCGGGAAGGGCTTGACAAGGTTCGCGGCGCCCCGTTCGACCTGGTGTTCACCGACCTGGGAATGCCGGACATTTCCGGGTGGGAGGTCGCCTCCACCATCCGGGAAAACCACCCCGAATTGCCGGTAGTCCTGGTGACCGGCTGGGGCGCGACCCTCAGTGAACAGGAAATCGCCGAGAATTTCATCGCTGCGGTTGTGAACAAGCCGTTCGATATCGACAACCTAATAGATGTGACCGCCAGTATCCTCGGCCGCGCCTCCTCTGACGATCCGCTATAATCCTCCCTTCATCCTGCTGAAATGCACCGTCGCCGTACCACCGGGGGGCCGCGGGTGAAGTTTGTGAGGTCAATAAACGTGAACCAGCCGCGCCGAATACGCATCGCCAATGGTCAGGGCTTCTGGGGGGATTCGGTGGATGCCCCTGTCCGCCTGATCGAGGAAGGTCCACTGGACTACCTGACCCTGGACTACCTGGCCGAAGTCACCATGTCCATTCTTCAAAAGCAGAAGCGGCGTGATCCTGCCCGGGGCTATGCCACCGATTTTGTCCAGCTCATAGATCGCGTTTTGCCCGCACTGCGGGCGAAGGGCGTGAAGGTGGTGGCCAACGCCGGCGGGGTCAACCCGTCGGCCTGCCGCCAGGCGCTGATTGAGGTCGCGAAGGAGCACCGGGCCCGGGGACTGAAGATAGGCACTGTCACAGGTGACGACATCCTGGGCCGGATGGAACAGTTGATCGATTCCGGAGTCCGCTTCGAGAACATGGATGACGGCCGTCCGATCAGCGAGGTCCTCGACCGTATCGTCTCCGCCAACGTCTACATCGATTCCTTCGCGATCGCAGAAGCTCTGGTGCAAGGGGCCGACATCGTCATTTCCGGCCGGACCACCGACCCCGGGCTGGTCCTGTCGCCTCTGATCGCCGAGTACGGCTGGAAGCAGGACGCATGGTCCCTGCTGGCGGCTGGAACCGTAGGTGGGCACGTGGTGGAGTGTGGCGCCCAATGCACCGGCGGCAACTTTTCCCGCTGGTGGGAAGTGGCCGGATGGGACAATCTGGGATACCCGGTGCTGGAGTTTGAGGAAAACGGCGAGTTCGTCGTGACAAAACATGAGGGAACAGGAGGCCTGGTCAGTGTGGACACAGTCTCGGAACAACTGCTCTACGAGATGGGCAACCCAAAGGCGTACCTCACACCGGACTGCGTCGTGGACTTTACTTCCATCCGTCTGGCTGGGGACGGCAAGGACCGGGTGCGGGTGTCCGGCATACGGGGGTCGGAAGCTACCGGGACTTTCAAGGTTTCCATCGCCTACCTGGAAGGGTACAAGGCAACCGGCCAGCTGACGGTCAGCGGGCCGGATGCGGTGGCCAAGGCCAAGGTTTGCGCCGATGCGTTGTGGGGAAGGTTGCGTCGGGCCGGCTTTACTTACGATAAAACCATCACCGAACTGGTCGGTCTGGATTCGTGCCACGGGCCGATACCGGGACCACCACCGAAAGTCCATGAGGTCGTGCTGCGGGTCGGCGTCAAGGACGGCGATCGAGCCAAGGTCGACCGGTTCGGCAAGGAACTGGCGCCCCTGGTCACGTCGGGACCGCCGGGGATCACAGGGTTCGCAGGCGGGCGGCCGAAGGCGACCGAAGTGCTCGGATACTGGCCGACGCTGATCCCGAAGGACCGCATCGTTACCCGGGTCGAAGTGGAGGAGGTTCCGTGAAAACGTTGCCGCTGTACGCCCTGGCCCATGCCCGGTCGGGAGACAAGGGCGACGGCTCCAACGTCGGCGTCATCGCCTACGACCTTGAGTCTTTCGCCATCCTCAGGGAAATGCTGACGCCCGAAAAGGTGAAGGAGCATTTTGACGGCATCGTATTCGGGGATGTACGCAGGTTCGAATTGCCGAATCTGCTGGCCCTGAATTTTCTGCTGGCCGAATCACTGGGAGGCTCCGGTTCGGCCAGCCTGAAGACCGATGCCCAGGGCAAGACTCACGGCATGGCGATGCTGCGAATGAGAATCGAGGTTCCCGACGGTTATGAACCGCCGTCTCCGGGGACCCGGGGGGCTCTGGCCCCCGGCGGCGAACTGGGAGGGGCATGATGGCGGCAGGGCAGGACTTGCGCTGGATTCAGGTGAGCCAGGACGACCGCGGCGTGGCCACGGTTTCCATGAACAAGCCGCCGGTGAACGCTCTGGGCGGGGAAATGGTGGAAGATCTCACAACGGCGGCCGCAGTCCTGTCCGAGGATCAAAGCGTCCGGTGCGTGGTCCTGCGTTCGGCGGGGAAGCATTTCTGTGCCGGGGCCGACCTCAAGGAACGGCAGGGCATGACCGTGGAACAGGTCCGGGCATTCGTCCCCCGGCTGGCCGGCGCCGTCAACCGGTTCGCCTCCCTGCCGGTTCCGGTCATTGCCGCCGTTCGAGGAGCCGCTGCAGGCGGCGGGTGCGAATTGGCATTGGGGTGCGATTTGCGCGTTCTTGCGGAGGACGCCTCCATCGGGCTCCGGGAGACCGCACTGGCGATCATCCCCGGAGCCGGCGGCACCCAGCGCTTGCCTCGCATCGTCGGAGTGGCTACCGCCAAGCGCTGGATCTTTACCGCGAATATGTTCAGCGCTGCCCAGGCATGGGCCGATGGGGTGGCCGACCAGGTTGTGCCGGGCGACAAGCTGGACGTTGCCGCCGATGACCTGGCCGGGGCGATTGCGGCCAACGGCCCGGTGGCGGTCCGTCTGGCGAAACAGGCGATCGACCGGGGTGCCGGTCTACCGCTGGACGAGGCCCTGGAGTTGGAGTGGCAGGTGTACCAGGGAGTCCTTGAAACCGGGGACCGGGAGGAAGCTCTCAAGGCGTTTTCCGAGAAAAGGCTCCCACGTTTTCGAGGATGCTGAAGTACAGCGCAGTAGAACTCGGGTCGCCGCTGATCCTGGCGCCGATGGCCGACGTTACCGACCGGCAATTCCGGCTGCTTCTGAAGCGGATGGGTGGTATCGGGCTGGTCACCATGGAGTTCATATCGTCCCGGGATATCCATATCCGGCACAAGCGACTGGCGACTATCCTGCAGTACTCCCCGGAAGAGCGGCCGATATCGATCCAGATCTACGGTTCCGACCCGGATCTGATGGCCGAAGCCGCTCGCTTCGTTGAGGACCATGGCGCCGATGTCTGCGACATCAACATGGGTTGCCCCGCCAACAAGATCCTCAAAGGGTGTGCCGGCGCCCGGCTGATGGCCGACCTGCCGCTGGCGCGGCAGATCATCCGGCGTTGCCGTGCCTCGGTGTCGATAGCGTTGACAGTGAAGTTTCGAGCCGGCATGGACGATGACCGTCTGAGTTATCTGGAACTGGGCAGAATCTGCCAGGACGAGGGGGCGGATGCAGTAGCGCTGCACCCCAGGACCGCGAAACAGATGTATTCCGGCCGCGCTGAATGGAGCCGCATCACCGATCTAAAAAAGATCTTATCCATCCCGGTAATAGGGAATGGCGATGTGGAGCGGCCCGAGGACGTTGTCCGGATGATGGGGGAGACCGGTTGCGATGGTGTCATGATCGGTCGCGCATCCATGAAGAACCCTTGGATCTACCGGCAGGCATCGTCCCTGCTCCGGGGCGAGGCGCCGGAGGAACCGACCTTAGTTGATCGGAGAGACCTGATTCTGGAACATTTCAGGTTGTTGCGCGCCCAGGAGGAGCCCCGCCGTGTCATGCACAAACTGCGGACCTTCACCGGCTGGTATACGCGTGGGTTGCCGGAAGGCCGGGATCTCCGGGTCCGGATAGGGTCCCTGGAATCGCCGGATCATTTCATTAGGGCCGTGATGGACTTTTTTAACTCGCAAGCGGCATAATCTCCCAATCCAGTCCAGTTCAGCCGGCGCGCTCCATCCTTATCTTGTGTATTCTCCAAAAGAGGGAATCCCCGCGATTCGCTCCTGTCAAAATAAATTGTGCAGGAGTTGCGGGGGCGCGTGAGACATCATGAAAGTTTCGAAGCGAGGCGAGTACGGCATGCGCGCTCTGTGCCATCTGGCGGCCACGTATGGCGGAGGTTTGACCCACATTCGCGAGATTGCGGAGCAGGAAGAAATTCCGGCGAAATTCCTCGAAGGGATCCTCCTTGCCCTGAAGCGGTCCGGCTTCGTGAAAAGCCGCCGCGGCAACGAGGGCGGGTACGCCTTGGCCAGGCCACCCCACGAAATCGTCGTCGGAGATGTGTTCCGCGCTCTGGACGGACCGCTGGCGCCGATGTCCAACTCGGCCGAACTCAGAGCCCTGATGGACAAAAACAAGCGCCAGCGTGGTTTCTACGCAGTCCTCCTGGAGGTCAGCAATGCGGTTTCCGGCATCCTGGACCACACCACCCTTGCCCAGATACTGGCGGGGAACATGATGGACGAGGAAGTGATGGAAATGGCGGGCCACGAGGTCTGACCGGTACGTCGCGATCTCACCGCATCGGTGCAGGTGTCTGCATCTCCGTGAAGGTCCGGACCGACGAATAGCTCTGTAAATGCCGGTGCCTTCTGGTAACCTCTGGCCTGTATGCAGAGCGCAGCATCAACCCGTTCCGGCGGTTTTCCGTACCCGTTCCTGGCAGCGGTGGCCATGGTTGTCGCCGTCAGCATGGCGCACTATCTCACCGATCCCGTGCATACGACACTTCATGTGGTGTACCAGCGCCTGTACTACATCCCGCTTCTCGTCGGTGCCGGATTCTACGGGCTTCGCGGCGGTATGGCGCTGGCGATCATCACATCGATACTGTACCTGCCGCACATAGTGCTGCACTGGGGCCATGAACCGCTGTACAGGGCAAACCAACTGGCTGAGCTCGTCATGTTTCTGGTGGTCGGCACCCTGGCCGGAGTCATCATCGACCGGGTCCGCAACGAAAGGGAGAAACACCGCCGTACCGCCGAGGAACTTGCCCGTGCCTACGAGCAGTTGCAGGCGACCTTCGAGCGCCTGCGCTTGTTGGACCGGTTGTCGTCACTGGGGGCGCTGTCAGTCGGCATGGCCCATGAAATCCGCAACCCGCTGGGGGCGATCTCCGGCGCCGTCGAGATCCTGGAGTCGTCCACCCCGGCCGGCGATCATCGCCGTGAGTTCGTCGAGATCCTGAGCAAGGAGATCGACCGGTTGTCCACCATTGTTTCCCGGCAACTGGACCTGGCCCGGTCCACGCCTCACGAGCTTGGCCCGTGTGACCTGGAAAGTGTGGTTCAGTCCGTGCTGGCGCTGACGGTGAAGCAAATGGATCAACAGGGCATCCGCTCGACTTGCCGGGTCCAGCCCGGAATCGAACCGGTTGAGGCCGATGAGCAGCGCATGCGGCAAGCGGTGCTGAACCTGGTGTTGAACGCCATCCAGGCGATGGAGCAAGGCGGCGCCCTGGAGGTGCAGGTTGGGGCCGAAGGAGATCAGGCCTGGATCACGGTTCAGGACGACGGCCCGGGATTCTCTCCCGTGGCACTTGAAAAAGGGCTTGATCCGTTCTTTACGACCAGGGAGAACGGCACCGGTCTCGGCCTGTCCATCGCGTTCCAGATAGCCGATCAACACGGCGGCGACCTGGTGATAGGGAACCGGGAGGAGGGCGGCGCCCTTGTCCGGCTGGTAATCCCGGTTCAACGGGTCGGAAACCGATGACAGCGCCCCGCCTCAAGGTGCTCCTGGTCGACGACGATGCCAGTTTCCGCCGGGTCCAGGAATACCAGCTCTCCCAGGCCGGCTACCGTGTTACCGTCTGCGCCGACGGCAACGAGGCACTGGAAGCGTTCCGGTCAGGAAGACATGACCTGGTTGTGACCGATATCCGGATGCCCGGGATCGACGGCCTGGAGCTCCTGACGAGACTCAAGGCGGTGTCGGCCGAGACGCCGGTGGTAGTGGTCACCGGGCATGGCAGCATCGAGACCGCCGTGGAGGCGATGAAGCAGGGAGCCTTCGACTTCCTCACCAAGCCTTTCCCAGGTGACCACCTGCGACTGACCCTGCAGCGGGCCGACGAGTTCCGGAGGTTGCGCCGGGAAATCCGGGAGTTGAGACGGGTTGTTGAAGGACGGTTCGCATTCGAAAATCTGATCGGATCGGCCCCGGCCATGAAAGGCCTGTTCGAGTCGATGGAGCTGGTGGCGCCGACTTCTTCCATCGTGCTGGTCAACGGTGAAACCGGCACCGGCAAGGAACTGGTTGCCCGGGCGATCCATCACCACAGCCCTAGAAGCGGCCGCCCCTTTGTGACATTGAACTGCGGCGCCATCCCCGCCAGCCTGATGGAGGCGGAGCTGTTCGGACACAGCAAGGGCGCATTCACAGGAGCGGAGCAGGAGCGCAAGGGCAAATTCGAAGCGGCGGATGGTGGGACCCTTTTCCTGGATGAAATCGGAGAAGTCCCACTGGAACTCCAGCCCAAGTTGTTGCGGGTCCTGGAATCCGGTTCGGTAGACCGGTTGGGTGAGGACGAGCCTGTGCAGGTGGACGTCCGGATTGTCGCCGCCACACACCGGGACCTTGAGGCGATGGTGCAAGAGGGTAGTTTCCGACAGGACCTGTTCTACCGGCTCAGTGTGGTGCCTGTGGTCATCCCGCCCCTCCGTGAACGCCGGCAGGATATTCCGCTCCTGGCAGCCCATTTCCTGACCCGGATGGCTCGGCAGACCGGCCGCGGCGGACTGGAATTCGATCCGGCCACCCTGGATCTGCTCGAGGCCTACCACTGGCCTGGCAATGTGAGGGAGCTGGAAAACGTGATCGAACGAATGGTGGTCCTCAGTCGCAGCGACCGCCTCGCTCCCGAGGGTGTCCCGTCGGGGATCCGGTCCGCCGGCACAAGCATTGTAGGAGCTCCCTTCCGGTTGCCGCCGGATGGCGTCGATCTCGAGGAGCTGGAAATCGACCTGATCCGGCAGGCCCTGGCCAGGCGCAACACCCTGCTGTACCGCATGCAGAAATACCGCCTGCGTTGAATTGCTGCATATGAAGCAGTAGATTGCTCCATATGCAACAATATTTTTGTTGCCTTATTGGAACGGCGGTCTTTTTTACTGGCACATGTCGTGCAGCTCCCGGCACCATGATGTACAAAAAGATGACGATCAGCTGTGTGATCGCCGTGTGCGCGCTGCTGCCCGGGACGATCACTTTTGCAGCCGGCCCCTCCACCGGGACCTCGACCGGTGAATATCATGCACCGGACTCCCAGCTCACCGCCTTGATCACGGTTCTTCTGGAGGAGAATCCGGGAATCCGATCGGTCTGGGCAGATAGCCGGTCACGCTACGCAAAGGTTGATCAGGCCGGTTCCCTGCCCGACCCGATGCTGGCCTACCGCTATTTCGTTGAGGCCCCTGAAACACGGGTCGGCCCTCAGGAACACGCCCTTGAGATCAGCCAGGGCATCCCCTGGAATTCGAAACGGCGGTTGCAGGCGGAGCAGGCCCGCCTGCTGGCCGACGGATCCACATGGATAGCCGCGGACAGGGAGCGAGCCGAGGTCGCCAGGCTGAAAAAAGCTTACTTTGAGGCGGCATACCTGCAAGAGGCGATCAGAATCCTGGGGGAGGAAAAATCCCTCCTGGAGCGGTTCGAGCAGATCGCGTTGACCCGGTACGCAACCGGTAAGGGGATTCAGCAGAGCATCGTCAAGGTTCAGACCGACATCAGTCGACTTGCGGACACAGGATTCGCACTGCGGGAGAGGCTGGACGTGGTTGTGGACAGGTTGGCGGTTATGATCGGCAGGCCGGGGACCCCGCCGGCTCTCTCTCCGATAACGCTGCCGTTCGACGATTGGACGGTCGATGCCGCCGAACTGGAGAGATCGGCTGCGGAAATCCATCCGGCGGTTCTCGCCGTGGAAACCAAAATCGAAGCGGGACAGACAGGGACCCGGCGGCGTGTTCTTGAAAAACGACCTGATTTCCTGGTAGGTCTGGGCTACACCCTGGTCGGTTCGCGCAATGACCCGGCCGGAATCCTGAGCCCTCCACCGGACAACGGCAACGATATCCTCGGAGTCACGGTCGGCGTCAAGATCCCCTTGTACCGCAAAAAAATCCGTGCCGGGGTGGCCGAGGCGGAACAGGCGGTGAACCGTGACGTGCAGGCGTTGCAATCGGTACGAAACGATCTGCGCTACCGTGTGCAGCAGTCGATGACACGCATCGAATCACTCACCGAACGCGGCCGGTTGTACGACAAGGTGATCATACCCCAGGCGGAGCAGGCGCTTGCATCCGCCGAGTCGGCCTACAGCACCGGCCGCCTCGGTTTTCTGGACCTGCTGGATGCAGAGCGGATTCTCTTCATGTCAAGGCTCGCGTTTCACCGGCTTGTTGCGGATACCTGGATAGCCGCCTCCGAACTTGAGGAAGCGATAGGGCGTCCCTTCCCTTCGATTGCCGAGGAGTCGTCACGATGACCGACAACAACGCCGATCAGTTGCCGCCGATGAGCCGCGGGATGCAGCGCTTTTCGATCCTGATGTTTTTCCTGCTTGGAGTTGCGGTAACTGCCTTCCTGGTGGGAGACCCCCTCGGCCTGTTCGGTCGGTCGTCCTCAAGCCCCCCACCTGCCGCGCAAACGGTGGAGGCGGCTGCCGCACAGACCGGAAAACTGTATATGTGCCCGATGCATCCCGAGGTTATCGAATCGAGCCCGGGTTCGTGCCCGATTTGCAAGATGGACCTTGTGGAAGTTAAGCAGAACAAACCTGAAGCAACCGCCGAGAGGGAAGTGCTGTACTGGTACGCCCCGATGGACCCGTCCTATGTGCGCGACGAGCCGGGGCTGTCGCCGATGGGGATGAAGCTGGTTCCCAAATACGCCGACCATAACGTAGCGGATGATTCCGGTACTATCAGAATCGACCCGACCCAGGTCCAGAACATCGGGGTGGTCAGTGAACCTGCGGTTTTGGAGAATATGGCCCGCGCCAGCAGGACGGTGGGGATCCTCGATTACGACGCGGAAAGGATCGCCCGCGTCAACACCAAGTACGAGGGCTGGATTGAGAAGGTCCATGTCAATTACATCGGCCAGGAAGTCCGCCGGGGCCAGCCGTTGTTCGAGATCTACAGCCCCGACCTGGTTACCACACAGCAGGAGTACATCCGGGCGCTGGAGTACGTTGATTCCATGAAAGATTCCGGCAGGGAGGAGACCATGCGGCAGGCGGCGGCACTCCTGCGATCGGCCGGGGAACGGCTGAGGTTCTGGGATATCAGTCCTGAGCAGATCGAGAGCCTGGAAAAAACCGGTGTCGTCCAGCGCCGTTTGACGGTGCACTCGCCGGCGGATGGGGTCGTGGCCGAGATCATGCAGGATTCGCTCGAAGGGATGCATGTGCAGTCCGGAATGGACCTGTACAGGATTGCCGACCTGTCCACCGTGTGGGTCCACGCCGACATTTACGAATCGGACCTGCCCTGGGTGCGGGCAGGATTGCCGGCTACCGTGACCTTCCGGAACGACCCGGCGCAGAACTACCGCGGCAAAATCCTGTTCCTGTATCCGGAAATCAACAAGCAGACCCGTACTCTGAAGGTTTGTATCGCCGTAAACAACCCGCAGCGGCGGATGCGGCCCGGGATGTATGCCGACGTAACGCTGCATGGGCCGGAGATCAGGAGCGCCGTGATCATTTCCCGCTCTGCAGTGCTGCGTTCCGGTGAACGGGATTTGGTGTTCCTTGCTCTGGGAGAAGGTCGATTCCGGCCGCAGGAAGTCCGTCTGGGGATGGCGGGGCAAGGCGATCGCATCCAGATCCTGGAAGGGATCGAACCGGGCCAGGAAGTG